>NZ_AUTR01000050.1:0-6585 GCF_000497875.1 Pseudoalteromonas sp. S8-8 | reverse complement strand
GTAAACGTTGGTACAATCGGCCACGTTGACCACGGTAAAACTACACTAACTGCAGCAATCACTAACGTACTTGCAAAAGTATACGGCGGTGTTGCTAAAGATTTCGCATCAATCGACAACGCTCCTGAAGAGCGCGAACGTGGTATCACTATTTCAACGTCTCACGTTGAATACGATACTCCTTCACGTCACTACGCACACGTAGATTGTCCTGGTCACGCCGATTATGTTAAAAACATGATCACTGGTGCTGCTCAAATGGACGGCGCGATCTTAGTAGTTGCTGCGACTGATGGCCCTATGCCACAAACGCGTGAGCACATCCTTCTTTCTCGTCAAGTTGGCGTTCCTTACATCATCGTGTTCATGAACAAATGTGACATGGTAGATGACGAAGAGCTACTTGAACTAGTAGAAATGGAAGTTCGTGAACTTCTTTCAGAATACGATTTCCCAGGTGATGACTTACCTCTAATTGCTGGTTCTGCGCTTAAAGCGTTAGAAGGCGAGAAAGAGTGGGAAGATAAGATTGTTGAGCTTGCAAACGCACTTGATACTTACATCCCAGAGCCAGAGCGTGACATTGATAAGCCTTTCATCATGCCTATCGAAGACGTTTTCTCAATCCAGGGTCGTGGTACTGTTGTAACTGGTCGTGTTGAAGCTGGTATCATCCGCATCAATGACGAAGTAGAAATTGTTGGTATCAATGATACAACTCGTTCTACTTGTACTGGTGTTGAAATGTTCCGTAAGCTTCTAGACGAAGGTCGTGCTGGCGAAAACATCGGCGCACTTCTACGTGGTACTAAACGTGAAGATGTTGAACGTGGTCAAGTACTAGCTAAGCCTGGTTCAATCAACCCACATACTACATTCACTTCAGAAGTATACGTACTTTCGAAAGATGAAGGTGGTCGTCATACTCCATTCTTCAAAGGTTACCGTCCACAGTTCTACTTCCGTACAACTGACGTAACAGGTGACGTACAGTTACCAGATGGCGTAGAAATGGTAATGCCTGGTGATAACATCAAGATGACAGTAACTCTAATCGCACCAATCGCGATGGATGAAGGTCTTCGTTTTGCTATCCGTGAAGGTGGTCGTACTGTAGGTGCTGGTGTTGTAGCAACTATCGTAGCGTAATTATTAGCCTAGCTAATTTTTACCAAAAAACCCGAGCTTAGTCTCGGGTTTTTTAATGTCTAAAATAAAGTGTCATATGAAGGTGGCGCTCTTACTTTAGGCGTAGGTGCGTTGTAGTAACGTTCAAAGCGTAATTATTAGCCTAGCTAATTATTACCAAAAAGCCCGAGCTTAGTCTCGGGCTTTTTAATATCTAGAATAGAGTGTCATATGAAGGTGGCGCTCTTACTTTAGGCGTAGGTGCGTTGTAGTAACGTTCAAAGCGTAATTATTAGCCTAGCTAATTGTTACTAAAATAAAGAGTGATTTGAAGGTGAGAATCTCACATCAGATGAAGATGCTTGGTAAAAACATTCAAAATATTATTGGTATTAATAAAAAACCCGAGCCTAGCCCGGGTTTTGATAAGTTATGAATATGCCATAATTAGCTGAAAACTATTCAATATTTTGAATTTGTTCTCTCATTTGTTCAATCAATACTTTTAGCTCTACAGCGGCATTAGTGATGTCACTATTGATAGACTTAGATGCTAGCGTGTTAGCTTCACGATTAAATTCTTGCATCATAAAATCTAGGCGGCGGCCACATGCGCCACCTTTTTTAAGGATTTTTTTAGTTTCTTTAACGTGAGACTTTAAACGATCTAATTCTTCAGCTACATCTTGTTTTTGAGCAAGATAAATAAGTTCTTGTTCAAGGCGTGACTCGTCAATGTTTGCTGTTAAGTCTTCTAGCTTTTGAGCCAGTTTTTCACGCTGCCACTTAGCAATCTCAGGCATATGCGTTTCTACAATTTCTACTTGCTCTAAAATCGCATCAAGGCGGATTGCTATCATTTCTTCAAGGTTTGCACCTTCATCGCCACGAGCTGATTTAAAATCTTCGATTACTTGATCAAGACCAGCAATTAGTGCTGTATTAACGCTATCCATATCAAGTTCTTCAGCTTCCATAACACCAGGCCAACGCAATATATCAACAGGATTAATGTCGCCATTACTTTGCTGTTGAACCCATTTAGCGCTATTTATAAGTTGCTCAGCAAGGGCTTGGTTAATTGATAGCTCACCAACATGGGCAGGATTTGCTACAAACTTTAAAAAAACCTCAACTTTACCGCGTTGTAAGTGTTTGCGTAAACGCTCACGAATAACTGGCTCCATGCCACGAAATTGCTCTGGTGCGCGAATAAATGTTTCAAGGTAACGCTGGTTCACTGAACGAACTTCCCAAGTGCCAGTTCCCCAATCGCCTTTTATTTCGCGACGCGCATAAGCTGTCATACTGTGGATCATGGATATTTTCCTAAATTTATAAATACAATATTACGATGATTATACCGTAACACCGCTTAAGCTCTAGGGAAAATTTAATACACTGAATATTTTGCATACAGCTATTTATTTAAATCAGCATGGTATCTATACCCACATACACTTATAATGTCGCAAATTCTGAATTAAGGGGATCGTCAATGCGTCCAAGCGAAAGAACACCTAACCAAATTAGACCTGTTACATTTACACGTAATTATACTTTGCATGCTGAAGGCTCAGTACTTGTTGAGTTTGGTAACACCAAAGTACTTTGTACAGCGACTGTCGAATCGGGCGTTCCTCGTTTCATGAAAGGTCAGGGTAAAGGTTGGATCAATGCTGAATACGGTATGTTACCGCGAGCAACGCATACGCGTAATGCTCGAGAAGCTGCACGTGGTAAGCAGGGCGGTCGTACTATGGAAATTCAACGCTTAATTGCACGTGCACTTCGTGCTGCCGTTGATTTAAAAGCACTTGGCGAAAACACAATCACTATTGACTGTGATGTAATCCAAGCAGATGGCGGTACACGTACTGCTTCTATAAGTGGTGCATGTGTTGCACTTGTTGATGCACTAACGCACATGCGTGCAAAGGGTATGATTAACTCAAACCCACTTAAGCATATGATTGCAGCTATTTCGGTAGGTATATATAAAGGCCAAGCAATTAGCGATTTAGAATATATTGAAGATTCAGCAGCAGAAACTGATATGAATGTAATTTTAACCGAAACAGGTAAAATTATAGAAATTCAAGGTACAGCCGAAGGCGAACCTTTCTCGTTTGATGAGCTAGATGAGTTACTTACTTTAGCTAAACATTCTATTCGTGAAATCATTGACGTACAAAAGCAAGCATTAGCATAAATAGGTAGGCCACTAGATATGAAAGATTATCAAAAAGAGTTTATAGAATTTGCTCTAGAGAAGCAGGTATTAAAATTTGGTGAGTTTACTTTAAAGTCAGGGCGCATAAGTCCTTACTTTTTTAATGCCGGTTTGTTTAATACAGGTCGTGACTTAGCACGTTTAGGTCGTTTTTATGCATCAGCATTAGAAGATTCAGCGATAGAGTACGATGTACTATTTGGTCCCGCGTATAAGGGTATCCCAATAGCGACAACGACGGCAGTTGCATTAGCAGATCACCATGATAAAGATGTACCGTACTGTTTTAACCGTAAAGAGAAAAAAGCACACGGTGAAGGTGGTACATTAGTAGGCTCAGAACTCAATGGCAAAATAATGCTAGTTGATGATGTAATTACCGCAGGTACCGCTATTCGTGAGTCTATGGAAATTATTGCACAAAATGGTGCAGACCTTAGTGGTGTTTTAATTGCATTAGATCGCCAAGAAAAAGGTAAAGCCGAGTTATCAGCTATTCAAGAAGTTGAACGCGACTTTAATACCAAAGTAATTTCTATTGTAAAATTAGCAGACCTTATTAGCTACCTTGAAAACCAAGGAACGATGGGCGAGCATTTAGCCTCAGTTAAAGCTTACCGTGATCAATACGGCGTAGCATAAATAAAAAGCCTCGCAGTGCGGGGCTTTATTTTGACCTTCATTCATAGAGTTTATTAATGAAAGATGTATTAAAACCAAATGGCTTAGGCCTCAAACGCGTTTTCAAAGCAACCTATTGCTCCTATCTTGGCTTTAAAGCAGCATTTAAAGAAGAAGCTGCATTTAGACAAGAGCTATTACTAAGCCTTATATTATTCCTCACTTCATTTTGGCTTGCTTCATCATTATTACACTGGGCAATACTAATTAGCTCACTGCTTATTATTCTAATTGTTGAATTGCTAAACTCTGCCATTGAAGCATTAACAGATCGAGTAAGTACAGAATTGCATGTATTGTCAGGTAGAGCCAAAGATATGGGATCTGCAGCCGTAACACTTTCATTAACGATCGTATTGATCATATGGGGTGTAAGTCTTTATATGAAGATCGTTTAAGCTTACTTTTAATATTAGTGAAGTTTAAACACCTTTAGTTGTTAATAATTTGCTAGTTATGTTGTATTTTTAACGTGTTTAGCTCAAATACTCAGCGAACAGCACATTATTTCAAGTTTTCTTCAAAAAAGGGTTGATCTGTTTTCGGATCTCCCTATAATGCGACCCACTGAGACGGGAAACGCCAACGCATAGCGAGGCACGAACAACTCAGGGTGTTAAGTAAAACTTAGTTTGAATCTTTTTAGAAAGTTTAAATTTAAGTGTTGACAAAAAAATAGGAAAGCGTAATATGCGCAGCCCTAGCGAGATAAAGTTTGACTTTATAATCGCAACGTTCTTTAACAATATAAAGCAATCATCTGTGTGGGCACTCGTACAGATTGAGTTCTAACAGCCAAACTACTTAGGTAGCGAGGCAAACAAATTAGAGTCTCAATTGAAAACTGAGTGACCAACAGAATAGTTATTTCGGTAATTATTCGGCACAGTCAATTCAATATCGAAAGATATTAAAATAAATTCAGAATTCATTGAGCTGTCGAAAGACATAAAACTTTTTAATTGAAGAGTTTGATCATGGCTCAGATTGAACGCTGGCGGCAGGCCTAACACATGCAAGTCGAGCGGTAACAGAAAGTAGCTTGCTACTTTGCTGACGAGCGGCGGACGGGTGAGTAATGCTTGGGAACATGCCTTGAGGTGGGGGACAACAGTTGGAAACGACTGCTAATACCGCATAATGTCTACGGACCAAAGGGGGCTTCGGCTCTCGCCTTTAGATTGGCCCAAGTGGGATTAGCTAGTTGGTGAGGTAATGGCTCACCAAGGCGACGATCCCTAGCTGGTTTGAGAGGATGATCAGCCACACTGGGACTGAGACACGGCCCAGACTCCTACGGGAGGCAGCAGTGGGGAATATTGCACAATGGGCGCAAGCCTGATGCAGCCATGCCGCGTGTGTGAAGAAGGCCTTCGGGTTGTAAAGCACTTTCAGTCAGGAGGAAAGCGTGGTGGTTAATACCCATCATGTGTGACGTTACTGACAGAAGAAGCACCGGCTAACTCCGTGCCAGCAGCCGCGGTAATACGGAGGGTGCGAGCGTTAATCGGAATTACTGGGCGTAAAGCGTACGCAGGCGGTTTGTTAAGCGAGATGTGAAAGCCCCGGGCTCAACCTGGGAACTGCATTTCGAACTGGCAAACTAGAGTGTGATAGAGGGTGGTAGAATTTCAGGTGTAGCGGTGAAATGCGTAGAGATCTGAAGGAATACCGATGGCGAAGGCAGCCACCTGGGTCAACACTGACGCTCATGTACGAAAGCGTGGGGAGCAAACGGGATTAGATACCCCGGTAGTCCACGCCGTAAACGATGTCTACTAGAAGCTCGGAGCCTCGGTTCTGTTTTTCAAAGCTAACGCATTAAGTAGACCGCCTGGGGAGTACGGCCGCAAGGTTAAAACTCAAATGAATTGACGGGGGCCCGCACAAGCGGTGGAGCATGTGGTTTAATTCGATGCAACGCGAAGAACCTTACCTACACTTGACATACAGAGAACTTACCAGAGATGGTTTGGTGCCTTCGGGAACTCTGATACAGGTGCTGCATGGCTGTCGTCAGCTCGTGTTGTGAGATGTTGGGTTAAGTCCCGCAACGAGCGCAACCCCTATCCTTAGTTGCTAGCAGGTAATGCTGAGAACTCTAAGGAGACTGCCGGTGATAAACCGGAGGAAGGTGGGGACGACGTCAAGTCATCATGGCCCTTACGTGTAGGGCTACACACGTGCTACAATGGCGCATACAGAGTGCTGCGAACTCGCGAGAGTAAGCGAATCACTTAAAGTGCGTCGTAGTCCGGATTGGAGTCTGCAACTCGACTCCATGAAGTCGGAATCGCTAGTAATCGCGTATCAGAATGACGCGGTGAATACGTTCCCGGGCCTTGTACACACCGCCCGTCACACCATGGGAGTGGGTTGCTCCAGAAGTAGATAGTCTAACCCTCGGGAGGACGTTTACCACGGAGTGATTCATGACTGGGGTGAAGTCGTAACAAGGTAGCCCTAGGGGAACCTGGGGCTGGATCACCTCCTTATACGATTTAGAACTTATTTGTTCGTAGTGTCCACACAGATGATTGTTA
>NZ_AUTR01000049.1:0-63215 GCF_000497875.1 Pseudoalteromonas sp. S8-8 | reverse complement strand
TAACAATCATCTGTGTGGACACTACGAACAAATAAGTTCTAAATCGTATAAGGAGGTGATCCAGCCCCAGGTTCCCCTAGGGCTACCTTGTTACGACTTCACCCCAGTCATGAATCACTCCGTGGTAAACGTCCTCCCGAGGGTTAGACTATCTACTTCTGGAGCAACCCACTCCCATGGTGTGACGGGCGGTGTGTACAAGGCCCGGGAACGTATTCACCGCGTCATTCTGATACGCGATTACTAGCGATTCCGACTTCATGGAGTCGAGTTGCAGACTCCAATCCGGACTACGACGCACTTTAAGTGATTCGCTTACTCTCGCGAGTTCGCAGCACTCTGTATGCGCCATTGTAGCACGTGTGTAGCCCTACACGTAAGGGCCATGATGACTTGACGTCGTCCCCACCTTCCTCCGGTTTATCACCGGCAGTCTCCTTAGAGTTCTCAGCATTACCTGCTAGCAACTAAGGATAGGGGTTGCGCTCGTTGCGGGACTTAACCCAACATCTCACAACACGAGCTGACGACAGCCATGCAGCACCTGTATCAGAGTTCCCGAAGGCACCAAACCATCTCTGGTAAGTTCTCTGTATGTCAAGTGTAGGTAAGGTTCTTCGCGTTGCATCGAATTAAACCACATGCTCCACCGCTTGTGCGGGCCCCCGTCAATTCATTTGAGTTTTAACCTTGCGGCCGTACTCCCCAGGCGGTCTACTTAATGCGTTAGCTTTGAAAAACAGAACCGAGGCTCCGAGCTTCTAGTAGACATCGTTTACGGCGTGGACTACCGGGGTATCTAATCCCGTTTGCTCCCCACGCTTTCGTACATGAGCGTCAGTGTTGACCCAGGTGGCTGCCTTCGCCATCGGTATTCCTTCAGATCTCTACGCATTTCACCGCTACACCTGAAATTCTACCACCCTCTATCACACTCTAGTTTGCCAGTTCGAAATGCAGTTCCCAGGTTGAGCCCGGGGCTTTCACATCTCGCTTAACAAACCGCCTGCGTACGCTTTACGCCCAGTAATTCCGATTAACGCTCGCACCCTCCGTATTACCGCGGCTGCTGGCACGGAGTTAGCCGGTGCTTCTTCTGTCAGTAACGTCACACATGATGGGTATTAACCACCACGCTTTCCTCCTGACTGAAAGTGCTTTACAACCCGAAGGCCTTCTTCACACACGCGGCATGGCTGCATCAGGCTTGCGCCCATTGTGCAATATTCCCCACTGCTGCCTCCCGTAGGAGTCTGGGCCGTGTCTCAGTCCCAGTGTGGCTGATCATCCTCTCAAACCAGCTAGGGATCGTCGCCTTGGTGAGCCATTACCTCACCAACTAGCTAATCCCACTTGGGCCAATCTAAAGGCGAGAGCCGAAGCCCCCTTTGGTCCGTAGACATTATGCGGTATTAGCAGTCGTTTCCAACTGTTGTCCCCCACCTCAAGGCATGTTCCCAAGCATTACTCACCCGTCCGCCGCTCGTCAGCAAAGTAGCAAGCTACTTTCTGTTACCGCTCGACTTGCATGTGTTAGGCCTGCCGCCAGCGTTCAATCTGAGCCATGATCAAACTCTTCAATTAAAAAGTTTTATGTCTTTCGACAGCTCAATGAATTCTGAATTTATTTTAATATCTTTCGATATTGAATTGACTGTGCCGAATAATTACCGAAATAACTATTCTGTTGGTCACTCAGTTTTCAATTGAGACTCTAATTTGTTTGCCTCGCTACCTAAGTAGGTTGGCTGTTAGAACTCAATCTGTACGAGTGCCCACACAGATGATTGCTTTATATTGTTAAAGAACGTTTTGAGTCGCTTTAGCGTCTCAAGGGATGCGAATAATACACCCTTTATTTTTCGAGTCAACACTTAGTTTTAAACTTTCTTTCGATAATTTAAAACCGAAGTTTTATTTAACTCTCTGAGTAGTTCGTGCCTCGCTATGCTTCAGCGTTTCCCGTCTCAGTGGGGTCGCATTATAGGGAGAACAGATTTTTACGCAAGTACTTTTTTAAAGAAAAAGTAAAAAAAGATGCTGTTCGGTCAGTATCTGAACTAAACCCCCTGAAACTGATAGTTTTGTAACCAAACGGCGCCTTTTATGGTACAAAAATAACCTTGCTGATACACTCAAATACTAATAATCATGATCTAAAAGGCACTAACTATGGCAATTCGTTCTTATAAAGGTGTTACTCCTTCATTTAATTCGTCTGTTTATATTGATGAGTCATCGGTTTTGGTTGGTAACATTACTTTAGGTGATAATAGTAGTGTGTGGCCGTTAGTAGCTGCACGTGGTGATGTTAACTATATACGTATTGGTAAACGCTCCAATATACAAGATGGCAGTGTATTGCATTTATCTCGTGCAACTAAAAGCAATCCTGATGGTTACCCACTTATTATAGGTGACGATGTAACTGTTGGTCATAAGGTAATGTTGCATGGATGCGTACTAGGAGATCGTATACTTGTGGGTATGGGCGCTATCATTATGGATAACGTGGTTGTTGAAGATGATGTAATTATAGGCGGCGGCTCTTTGGTGCCTCCAAACAAGCGTTTAGAGTCTGGTTACTTATATGTAGGAAGTCCAGCTAAGCAAGCCCGCCCTCTTACAGAGCAAGAACTTGCCTTCTTAAAAATATCTGCCGATAACTATGTATCACTTAAAGATGAATACTTAGCTGAAATCGATAACTTAAGTTAATAAGCTTACTTCAATTTGGCCTGCCGAGTTATAGCTCTCTTCTTCGATAAGCTCCTCGGCACGTTCTTCGTAATCAAAACGATACTTTTCAAAATACTCTGTTGCGTGACTTTCGTCTGTTAATTTAAGTGTATTTACTTCTATTATACATTCCACCAGCATGCCACTAACTTGTGCAAAAAAAACTAACTGATGATCGGGCTCTCTAAACTCTAGCCTATCTATAAACTGTATTGCCTGATTCATTTAAGCATTCCTTGTTTGAGTGCATCAACGACGGGAAGTATTTTTGGCATTTTGTTACGCCATACATAATATGCTTGAGCAGCTTGACCAACTAACATTCCACTGCCATCTAAAAGCTTAGCGTTAATATTATGCTGTGCAACCCAATTCATAAAAATGGTATTTTGCAATGAATAAAACATGTCATAAGCGACTTCACAGTTAGTTATGTGTTTTTCATCAAGAGCTGGAAGCTCATTATTCATACTGCTAGATGTAGAGTTTATAATTAGTGAGTAATCGCTTACTGGTAAATCATCAAAGCCAAAGCCAGATACTGGTCCATATTGAGTAAACAGCTCTGCGAGTTCTTTAGCTTTTTGTGCTGTGCGATTAACTATTATTATTTCCTGAGGGTTATGCTCTAACAAAGGTAAAATAACCCCTCGAGCAGCACCGCCCGCACCTATGATTAAAATGCGTTTATTAGTTATGGCTACTTCATTAGCGACTAAATCATTTACAAAGCCCACACCATCGGTGTTATCACCGAGTAATGTGCCATCATCTCGTTTTTTTAATGTATTAACAGCCCCTACAATTTTAGCTAATGGCGTAAGCTCATCGGCCATTGCATAGGCTTGCTCTTTAAATGGCATTGTAACGTTAGCACCAACACCACCTTGCTCAAAAAAAGACAATACTGTTTTTTCAAAGTTATCGATAGGTGTTAATATTGCGCGATAGTCGATTTGCTCACCCAGTGATACAGCAAATTGTTTATGTATCGCGGGGGATTTTGAATGTTTAATTGGATTTCCAAAAACCGCATATTTGTCCATTTTAAAGCAACCTCTTTGCAGCTATATACTGCCTATTAACGATGATAAGTAATATGATTAAACGACTTTTTTCTAAATCTAAGCCAGCTCCTGAGCAACAGGCTCCTACTCCTGAAAAAACACCGTATGAAATAATAGGTGGAGAGAAAGGGGCGCGAGCTATCTCCAATCGATTCTACGACATAATGGAGTCAGATGAATACGCTAAACCGTTATATGATATGCATCCTCTGCCATTAGATCGAATTCGCCAAGTATTTTTTGAATTTTTATCTGGTTGGTTAGGCGGGCCAAACCTATTTACTGAAAAACATGGCCAGCCAATGCTACGTAAAAGGCATATGCCTTTTACTGTAGATAAAGCATTGCGCGATCAATGGATGTACTGCATGAATAAAACGCTGGATATAGAAATAGACAATCCGTTGTTACGTGAAGGCTTAAAGCAATCATTCTCTCAACTAGCAACGCATATGATCAATCAGCATTAAATTTGTATTTAGCCACAATGCAAAAAGGCGCTAATTAGCGCCTTTTTGATTACTGTGTAATTGTTATAATTGCCATTCTCTGGCTATCAACTCACTTGGTTGACTAGTTAGCCACTCTTGCGGGCGTAAGTAATACTGATATAGGTTAGCTTCTGGGCTACTTGGCTCTGGTTTATAGTTATATTCCCAGCGTGCAAGTGGTGGCATAGACATTAATATAGACTCAGTGCGCCCGCCACTTTGTAATCCAAATAAAGTGCCTCTATCCCATACTAAATTAAACTCGACATAACGTCCGCGACGATAAAGCTGAAAATCACGTTGTTGCTCTGTGTATTCGTCATTTTTGCGACGTTCAATAATAGGTAAATAGGCATCTAAAAATCCATTACCCACCGATTGCATAAACGCAAAACTCTTTTCAAAACCAAGTTCGTTTAAATCGTCAAAAAACAAACCGCCTACTCCGCGCGTCTCGTCTCTGTGCTTTAAATAAAAATACTCGTCGCACCATGTTTTATATTTTGGATAAACTTCACTACCAAATGGCGCACAAATGTCGTGAGCAACTTGATGCCAATGCTGTACGTCTTCTAATACTGGATAAAAAGGAGTGAGATCAAATCCGCCACCAAACCACCATATTGGCTCTTCGCCTTCTTTTTCGGCTATAAAAAAGCGCACATTGGCATGACTTGTTGGTACATGAGGGTTTTTAGGGTGAATAACTAACGACACACCACACGCATGAAAGCTGCGCCCTGCAAGCTCTGGTCTATGTGCTGTTGCCGAACCTGGCATTGAAGCGCCAAATACGTGTGAGTAATTAACTCCGCCTTGCTCTATTACAGTACCATTTGTGGTTACACGTGTGCGACCACCACCACCTTCTGCTCGCTGCCAGTTATCTTCTATAAATTTAGCACTGCCATCTGCAGCCTCCAAACCTTGGCAAATAGTGTCTTGCAAAGCCATAAAGTATGCTTTTACTTGATCTAATAATTCGCTTTGCATATTAACCTCTAAATATTTTGCCAGTCATGGCGTCTTTTATTGTGCTTGGTTGAGTATTACCACCTAACGGCTCGTCAACGTAAAAGCCAACTTGTTCTGCAAATTGCGCTTTGGCTTGCTCAATACTAATTACTGTTTCTTGACCGGTTAAGTTTGCACTGGTTGATACTAGTGGCTTACCAAACTCTTGGCACAAACGCTTTACTGTTGGATGGTTTGTTACTCTTACTGCGATGGTATCAAACTGCCCTGTGAGCCATTTAGGCGTATTTTTAGATGCAGGCATAACCCATGTAATTGCAGCAGGCCAACTCGAAAAAATATCAGCGCGTTTATCCATTGGTATTTTTGCATCATCTACGTATTTTAATAATTGCCCGTAGTTATCAGCAATTAAAATAAGCCCTTTTTTAACCGGGCGCTGCTTAATAGCTAATAGTGCCTCAACGGCTTGTTGATTATCTGGATCACAACCTAAACCATATACAGCTTCTGTTGGGTATAAAATAACTTCGCCTTGCGTTAAGCATGTTATTGCAGTGGGCGTATTTGAAAGGTCTGACAAAGTAGTCTCCAGATATAATTAAACGTTATTCAGTTGGGGTGAGCTTATGCATGCAGCTTTTTTGTGGGCATTGCAATAATGTGCCGTTTGCCATATTTCTCTCTATGACGATAGGCCAGTTACATTCAGGACACGGGTGTTCAACCGGTTTATTATTAAGTGTGTATTTACAACTTGGATAGCAATCACAAGAATAAAATACTTTACCAAATTTATTACTGCGCGCGACTAAATGACCTTTTTTGCATTTAGGGCAACTTGGCAAAGTGTCTTCGCTTTGTTTTTCTTCATTTTCGTTAGCAATGTAATGGCACTCTGGATATCCCGTACACCCAATAAACATACCGTAGCGGCCATTTTTAACCACCAGCGGTTTGCTGCACTGCGGGCATGCTGAATCTTCAAGAACTTTAATTTCGTTACTATCGTGATGTGCCAACGGCCTAATAAAGTCGCATTGGGGATAACTTGCGCATCCTAAAAAAGGGCCTGATTTACTATTGCGGATCACTAACTCTGAACCACACTGTGGGCATATCTCGTATTCTTTTTCGAGGGCGTGCTTGTTCGCCGAGAAAAGCGAATGGTCGATTTTACTCATGGTGATCCTAATAGGTTAGTGAATTTTCGCCTAATATACCCAAACCACTTAAAGATACAAGCAATGCCGTGCTTATCCGTTTAAGTAATTTGAGTACAATTAAGATAATTATCTCTAATGAAGAAGTTCGCTGGGTTCATCAAAAATCAAATCTTCCATTTGCTCATATGCCTCTTCAGAGCCAGGAACATTAAACAAAATCATAAGTACAATCCATTTTAAATCTTCTAGGCTTATGGTTGGTTTATCTAGTGAGGCTAAACAGTCCATTACCATCTCACGAGTTACATTGTTAATTACGCCTATTTGCTCAATAAACATTAAAAAGCCACGACACTCAGCACTGAGCCTTTGGCATTCACTATCGGTAAATATACGCACAGCATCTTTAGGGTTAGTAATAAGATAAGGAGACTCATCGCTGTGTTGTAAATCGGCGAGTTGCTCTAACCAATCGAGAGCTTTAAATATCTCAGGCTTATTAAAGCCCGCGCGCAGTAGCTCATCGGTTAATTCATTTTGCTCTGCAAATATATCCGCTTCGCTATGAATGTAATTTTCAAAAAGATATAAAAGAATATCAAACATATTACCTTCCTGCGCTCAACTTAATATAACCATCTAACACTCGCTCAATCTGATCGTCTAATTCTAAATCGAGCAACCTAGCGAGCACTTTGTCTATTGGCCACTGCGCACGACGTACAATGTCGTCTACGCTGGTGACTTCAAAGCCAATGCTATTTAAAACCTCGCATTGAGAATTTGCCTGAATAGGCTGCTCTTTGTTACATACATTATTGTCGTAAGTAAAACTCACCTCATCAAGAATGTCAGCCACGTTTTCTACCAGCTTAGCACCTTGCTTTATTAAAAAGTGACTTGCCTGCGCTAACGGGTTTTTAATAGAACCCGGTACTGCAAATACCTCTTTATTTTGTTCAAGCGCATAGCGTACTGTAATTAACGAACCACTTTTAATTTCAGCCTCAACAATAAGCACTCCCAACGATAACCCAGAAATAATACGATTTCGGCGCGGAAAGTTATGCGCATGAGCAGCTGCCCCTGGTAAAAACTCACTCACCAACAGGCCGCTTTCTAAAACTTGGTCTGTTAATAGTTTATGGCGTTTAGGATAGTAAATATCAACCCCAGTACCAAGCACCGCTATGGTTTTACCCGTACCAGCAAGAGAGCCCTTATGTGCTGCTCCATCTATTCCCCGTGCCATACCTGAGGTAACTGTAATACCCGCTAAAGTTAACTCGTATGCAAATTCTGATGCTATTTCAAGCCCGGTAGGTGTGGCATTACGACTCCCTACAATTGCAATTTGTGGAGTAGATAATAACGAGACATCTCCCCTACAAAATAGTAATAAAGGCGCACTGGCAATCTGTCGGAGATCTTCTGGATAAAGCGCATCAAAAATACAGACAACGGTAATGCCCTGCTGCGCAATTAGTTGCTCATAATGGCTGACTTGTTGCCAATTGGTGTTGAGTAAATTACTCGCTTGATTAGCGGTTAATCCAAGCTGTAAAAGCTTGTCATGAGATAAGTCGAATAACGACCCAAGGGAATAGTTTGTAGATAGTGCTAAAAGGGTTTTGATACCCAACCCTTTACACATATAAAAGGCAAGCCAGTGGGCTAGCTTGCCAGATGACTGATCCATGCTCTCTCCTAGAGCACCGACTCGCTACTTCTTAATGAATAACTGCAATATCTCCAATGCGAATTGGGTGCTGGTTTTTAGTTATTAATGCATAACTTATTTTGTCATACACTTTAAAGACAATTAGCTCGCCAACTTTTTCTTTAGGCATAGTCCACGTTGTGCTCTCTTCGTCAGACTCACCACCAAATAATTGGCTCACATCAGATAAAAGCTTCTCGTATTTACTAGAATCTTCTGGATAACGAGGGCCACGAGGACCATCAATAACCGTTGGCGATTGACGTTCTAGATCTAATACATGACCCGCTTCTATGTTTTGTTCACTGCCTAAGTTTAGCACTACAACATCCATTGTGCTGAATTCTCTAACTTGTCGTGGGGAAGCAATAATATTCCCTGTTACAGGCTCAGAAGGACGGTGAATATTAAAGTACGCAGGAAGCATTTGACCTTCCATTGCCGGCATTAAAAAATCGCCTTGCTGAATTTCTCGTTTAACAGATTCAACACGTAATGACGAAGGCACGCCATTGTGTTCATCACCCGCTCTAAACGCACGTGCGATACCCACGTAAGATGCACGCGTTGCTAACACTTCACCGGTTAAATCGGTGTAAGGGTCACCTTTATGGTAAATGGCATATGCTTTATGTACTTGTAAGTCGCCTTTAACATATAAAATATGGCCTAACGTTTGTGTTTTAGTATTTTCGTTAGCACCTAAAATATAAGGCTTGCCTTTAATATCGTCACTGTTCATTGCTTGTTCGTAACTGATATACGGTTTGATCATTTCAAGCGGCAAAGTAGTAATAGCATTACGCCCTTTTGGTGTAATACGACCCTGAGGGGATAGCTTTCTATATCCTTTATTAATCACTAAACGTGGGTTTCCATCTGCATCGTATATCAGCGCTAATGCATCACCGGGGTAAATTAGGTGCGGGTTGTCAATTTGTGGATTCATTTGCCAAAGTTCAGGCCATAGCCAAGGCTCATCTAAATAGATGCCAGAAATATCCCAAAGTGTATCGCCTTTTTTTACAACATACTGTTTTGGTGCATCTTTTTTTATTTTAAGTACGTCAGCAACTGCGGGGAACGCAGCGCTTAACGTAAGCATGATTGCAAGTAATGGAGATTTCATTGAGCTTCCTTGTATTGTTTTTTCATTATTATTGCCCAAAACCTGTTAAAGGTGAACGCGAATGGCTAAAATAAGAGCATACAATACCCTAAATTAAGCACAAGTGAAAAAGGTAACTATGGCTAGGTTAGAAGTTTTAAGATTTCCAGATGAACGTTTACGTACTATAGCAAAAGATGTTGCACAAGTTGACGACACAGTACGCCAAATTGTAAAAGACATGCTAGAGACAATGTACGATGAAAATGGCATTGGACTTGCGGCCACGCAAGTAGATATTCATCAACGAATCGTTGTTATTGATGTATCAGAAGAGCGCGATGAGCCACTGGTATTAATTAATCCACAAATCATTAAAAAAGACGGCTCTACCGTTAGCGAAGAAGGCTGTTTATCAGTACCTAACTCGTATGCAAAAGTAGACCGCGCTGAAACAGTAACAGTCGCTGCACTTAACGAAAACGGTGAAGAGTTTGTACTAGATGCAGATGAATTACTGGCTATTTGTATTCAACACGAACTAGATCACCTTCAAGGTAAGCTGTTTATTGATTACTTATCTCCATTAAAGCGCCAACGTATTCGTAAAAAGCTTGAAAAAGAAGCTAAATTTGCAGATTAGTAATAAGTACCTTAGGAAAACTCAGTGACTCAACCATTACGCATTATATTTGCCGGTACGCCGGACTTTGCAGCACGTCATTTACAAGCGCTGATACAAAGCGAACACCAAATAGTGGGTGTATATAGCCAGCCAGATCGCCCTGCAGGTCGTGGTAAAAAATTAAAAGCCAGTGAAGTGAAAGCGCTAGCGCTTGAGCACAACTTACCGGTTTTTCAGCCACAGTCATTAAAAAATGATGAAGCACTAGCAGAGCTAACAAGCTTAAATGCCGACATTATGATTGTTGTAGCGTATGGCTTAATCTTACCTAAAGCTATATTAGAAGCCCCACGTTTGGGTTGTTTAAATGTGCATGGCTCTATATTACCGCGCTGGCGCGGCGCTGCACCTATTCAACGCGCAATTTGGGCAGGTGATGAACAAACCGGCGTAACAATAATGCAAATGGATGAAGGGCTAGATACCGGCGATATGCTACATATAAGTCGCTGCCCTATTGGCACGACAGAAACTAGCGCTAGTTTATATACAAAGCTTGCTGAGCTAGGTCCAGACGCGTTAATTGAAACCATTAATAAATTAGCTAATGGCGAGATCACCCCTGAACCTCAAAATGATGAACTTGCTAACTACGCTAAAAAGCTTTCTAAAGAGGAAGCTAATATCGATTGGTCAATGAGTGCACTGCAAATTGAGCGAAACATTCGCTCTTTTAATCCATGGCCAGTGTGCTTTACCCAAATGGGTGGGCAAACAGTAAAGATTTATCAAGCGCAGGTTGTGCTGCAATCAGGTGATCCTGGGCAAATTTTATCAAGCGACAAAAATGGCGTAGTAGTGGCGTGTGGCGAGCATGCTTTATGTATTACGCAATTACAGCCGCAAGGTAAAAAACCAATGGCAATTAACGACTTTTTAAATGGTCGTAGTGACTGGGTTACCCCTGGCACAATATTAGGCGAAAACAATGAGTAATGTTCCAAACGTACGAGCGCTGGCCGCTGAAACTTTATATAACGTAGTTGATAAAGGCGCATCGCTTAATCAAGAACTTCCATTTGCAAGCCAAGGCTTGCCGCCTAAAGATAAAGCGTTGCTACAGCAAATTTGTTATGGCGTTTTACGCTACTTACCGAGCCTTGAAAATTACTGCCAACACTTAGTAGAGCAGCCATTGAAAGGTAAACGTAGAATATTTCAGTTTTTATTATACGTAGGTATTTATCAACTGCAGCATATGCGCGTACCACCACATGCTGCAATTTCAGAAACTGTAAACGCACTGGCTCAACTACGCGCTTTAGGATTAAAAGGGCTGATAAACGCCATTTTACGTAGTTTTCAGCGCCAACAAGCAGAGCTTGAAGAAAAAGCGAAGCTTATTCCGGTATGTTTATACAACCATCCAAATTGGTTTATTAAACAGGTGCAAACAGCCTACCCAGATAGCTGGGAAGCACTACTTGAAGAAAACCAGCAACAAGCACCAATGTGGCTTCGTGTAAACCAAGCACAATTTAGCACGCAAGAGTACAGCGAAATGCTTAGCGCTAACGATATTGAACACACCTTAAACCCTGACTTTATTGATGGGATTAAGCTTGCCAAACCACGTGATGTATTTTCGTTGCCTGAGTTTGATACAGGTGCATGTTCAGTACAAGATGCTGCAGCACAGTTGGCAGCCCGCTTTTTAGAACCTAAAGCAGATGACTATATTTTAGATGCCTGTGCAGCACCTGGCGGAAAAACGTGTCATATATTAGAGCTTGCTGATGCTGATGTACTTGCACTTGATAGCGACTCAACTCGCCTTGAACGCGTTAAGCAAAACTTAACTCGTATTGGCTTAGGTGCAGACCTGCAATGTGGCGATGCCTCACAACCACATACTTGGTGGGACGAAAAATTATTTGATCGTATTTTGCTTGATGTGCCTTGTTCAGCCACTGGCGTAATTCGCCGTCACCCTGATATAAAATGGTTACGTCGCGCATCAGATATCGAAGACTTATCTAAGTTACAAAACGATATCCTTGATAGCATTTGGCCACTGTTAAAACCAGGTGGCACATTGGTATATGCTACGTGTTCGGTTCTTCCACAAGAAAACCAACAGCAAGTTGCTAAGTTTTTAGCTAATAACGATGATGTAGAACATATACCTCTACACGAAAATGATACCGTAACAACTCCAGGTTTGCAGTTACTGCCCGGTGAAAGTGATGGATTTTATTACGCTAAGCTAGTTAAAAAAGCCTAATAGCCGTACACTAAATAGTTAGCCATTTATGAAACATTAAATGGCTATTTTTTTAATTAAATTATGATCAATACCACGGGTAAATAATGAAAATAATTATACTCGGTGCCGGGCAAGTTGGTGCTACGCTTGCTGAAAACTTAGTTGGCGAACAAAACGAAATTACCGTTGTTGATATAGACGGTAACCGATTACGTGAACTTCAAGATAAGTACGACTTACAAGGGGTTATGGGCCACAGCGCGCATCCTGATGTTTTACGCCGTGCAGGCGCTGAAGATGCCGATATGATTATAGCAGTAACCAGTTCAGATGAAGTGAACATGGTTGCATGCCAAGTGGCGTACAGTATTTTTAAAACGCCCACTAAAATTGCCCGCATTCGCTCAGAGCAATATTTAAAATACCGCGAAAAACTATTTCAAAACGATGATTTACCAATCGATCATTACATTGCTCCCGAAGCACTGGTCACTAAGTATATTCGCCGTCTAATTGACTACCCTGGTGCTCTGCAAGTATTGCAGTTTGCTGATGGCATGCTCTCGTTAGTAGCCGTAAAAGCTTACTATGGGGGTTTATTAGTAGGTTATGCGTTATCTGCACTTAAAGAACATATTCCTAATGTAGAAACTCGTGTTGCCGCTATTTATCGTCAAGGTAAAGCAATCAAACCACTGGGTACCACCGTTATTGAAGCCGATGACGAAGTATTCTTTATTGCCGCTACAAAACATATACGCGCAGTAATGAACGAGCTACAAAAACTTGAGCGTTCGTACAAAAAAATTATGATAGCTGGTGGCGGTAACATTGGGGCAGGCCTTGCCCGCTCACTTGAAAAAAACCACACCGTTAAACTAATTGAACGCAGTAAAGAACGTGCCGAGCAACTCTCAGAAATGCTCGATAACACGGTCGTTTTTTGTGGTGACGCATCTGATCAAGAACTGCTCTCAGAAGAGCATATTGAACAAGTCGATGTATTTATTGCCGTAACCAACGACGATGAAGCAAACATTATGTCGGCCATGCTTGCAAAACGTATGGGCGCACAAAAAACCATGGTACTTATTCAACGTGGAGCTTACGTTGATTTGGTACAAGGCGGCGAAATAGATATTGCCATATCGCCACAACAAGCAACTATATCAGCGTTATTAACGCACGTACGCCGTGGTGATATTGTTAACGTGTATTCACTGCGTAAAGGCGCAGCAGAAGCCATTGAAGCGGTTGCTCATGGTGATGAAAACACATCTAAAGTGGTTGGTCGTGCGATTGCCGACATAAAACTTCCTGCAGGTACAACCATTGGGGCAATAGTACGTAATGACGATGTGCTGATAGCTCACGATGATACAATTATTATGTCGGGCGATCATGTCATCATGTTTTTAATCGACAAAAAACACATTACCGTTGTAGAAAAACTATTCCAAGTAAGTGCTATATTCCTTTAACTAGTTACTCTAATTAGTTAATTTAATACACAAAAAAGCCGCTGACTAAGGCGGCTTTAATGGAGTATGCTTAAATATTGATTACTGTACTTTTGAAAACTCTTCTTTAGAGATTTCACCATTACCATCAGTATCCAAATCATCAAAAATCTTTACAAGCTGAGGGTTAACCTTTGCTTCTTCCATTGTAATAGCACCGTTACCATCTGCATCAAAAGAGGCAAAATCTACTGCGGCATATGCTGCTGATGAAGATGCTAAAACGATAACTGCAAGTGTTGTATTTAATGTTTTCATAATAATATTCCTAGTAATATGGGAAGTCCTTTTCAAAGATCCCTGACTGTGAAAAATGTTTAATCTGAAAAAAGATTAGTTAACCTGTACTCTGGTTAAGAGATTTACTAACGTATTGAATCATGGTGATATTTAAATTTATTTTCTCTAGCCAGAGATTTTCAGTGAAAACAAGGCGAATTTACGCGTCAATAGCTGGCCTATTGCAAGTAAATTCAACGCAGTTAGCGCTGAAAATAGCTGCTCGAGATAGATTTATTATCCAGAGTTCAGGTTAATTAGTAATTAGCGAATTCTTCTTTAGAAAGCTCGCCGCTACCGTCGGTATCTAGCTCAATAAATTCAGCCATTAAATCTGTATCGACTGCCGCTTCGCTTGGGCTAATTGTGCCGCTACCATCGATATCAAGGCTGTCAAAATCTGATGCTGCAAATGCAGCGGAAGAAGATGCTAGTACTATAAGTGCTAATGCTTTATTTAAATGTTTCATAACTTAATCCTTCAATGTTCTATCAAAAAAATTGCTTCGTTTAACTTAAAACGTAATTTTTCACTTCCTTGTTATCCTCTTTCGTAAGCTCCCTTGCCTACTTAGGTGTCTTTGGCAACTCAGGATAAATACTTTTTAATTAAGCTTCTGAAAATTCTTCTTTTGATAACTCACCATTTTGGTCAGTATCAAGCTCAGAAAACATGCTCATTAGCTTTGCATCAACTGATGCTTCTGCTTGGCTAATTGTGCCACTGCCGTCTACATCCAGTGTGTCAAAATCTGTTGCAGCAAAAGCGGCTGAAGAAGATGCAATAGCGATAAGTGCTAAAGTTTTATTAATGCTTTTCATAATATGTATCCTTCAAATTTATGTGTGTGCGATTAAGTATTTCACTTTGAATCACGATTTCGTTCAGTACACTTAGACTATTACAACTTAGATGCCAACATTTAAAAATTAATAATTTTCAATAAGTTAAATATAAAACGTACAACAAGAAAGCGTTTTTAGAATAATTATTGTTGCCCTTTAGCAACACGTTTTAAAGAGATGGCATTAAAGTCATTAAAAACATATAGTTATGTTTATATAAAAAGATACATTTTTAAATGTACGGTTTTAAAAGGAGGGATTTTAAAGAATAATTGAGATAAATTTTAACGAGGAAGCTTTAATAACAAAAAATAAGCTGTAAAAAATAATACGTAATCAGTTGTTTTATTTAAATAATAATTTTAATTATGAAAGAGAAAAAAAAATTTTATAAATACTGACGTAAAATGCCTTTTTGTTGCAAATAAGCGAAAACCTATTTATTCAACGGTAGGCTCAAGCGCAGAAGGGTCTATAAAATGCTCTTTCATAAAGGCTTTCATTTCATCCTCGCTTGCTAGTAGCTTAATTCCACAGTGCACGCCTGCGGCATGCTCTTTAACACTGCAAATTTCACCTTCAAAATCTTTATCACTGCTATTAAGTACGACAGTGCATTGCATATCTTTAATACTTTCAACTTGCTGATCGCCTCTAATATCAAACATTACACCAGTGAGTGAAATGTCTTTAATAAGGCCTTCAAGTACCCTATCGTCACTTAGCTTTAGCTTTGCAGGTAATAAGGTAGGTATGCGTGTTTGTGAGCGTAGCGCAAATAACTGCACTTGCTTTGGAAAGTTTATAAACACGAGTTTAGCGGGATGAGAGGCTACCGACATAATTTGCTGGCGAAACGCAATAACTTGCCCACCACTACCTTCAATAAGCGCTCTTACAACAACCATTACGCCATCACGTAAATAGTCACTCGCCGCAGGTAAACGCTTTGCATTGGGATAATTTAAAATAATAAACTGTTTATCGAGTAAACCAATTAATTCAGTTTTAACACGCTTACTGCTTGTAGGTGTTAATATTTCTAGGTCGACTAAGCTGCCTACACTTATATGCTTTAGCTTTTCTAAATTTGTTGGCATATCCCTTTCCCAATAGTTCGTAATTTAAAACTTAAGCCGCTCGTTTATCCACGCCAAAAAGTAGGCGTAAATAACACTAATAAAGTAAATATTTCTAAACGACCAAACACCATTGCAATGGTAAGCAACCATTTAGCACCATCGGTTATAGCGCCATAATGCGACGCTACATCCCCCAGACCTGGACCTAAGTTATTTAAACAAGCCGCAGTGGCTGAGAACGCAGTTATGTTATCCATACCCGTGCCCATAAGCGCTAACATAATAATAATAAACACCAACGCATATGCAGAGAAAAATCCCCACACGGCTTCTACTACTTTGTCTGGCAACGCCTTTCGACCCAGCTTGATTGAATATATAGCCCGTGGGTGCACCAAACGATTAAGCTCACGCACACCCTGCAAGTAAAGTAAGAACACGCGCACTACTTTCATACCACCACCAGTAGAGCCTGCACAGCCACCAATAAAGCTCGAAAATATAAGTAAAATAGGTAAAAACAAAGGCCATGTTGAAAAGTTATCAGTAGCAAAGCCTGCTGTTGTACTCATAGAAACAGCCTGAAATAATGCCTGATCGAGGGTTTCATCGCCATTAGCAAATATTTCGTTAGAGGAAAGTACGGTAAAACAAATAACCACCAGCGCTAATTGAATACACAAAAACACCTTAAACTCAGGGTCTCGAATATAAACTTGTATGTTACGACTGGCCACTGCGGCGTAATGCAGGGAGAAGTTAACAGCGGCAATAATTAAAAAGAACACACAAATAAAGTTAATTACAGGGCTGTCAAAGTGCCCCATGGAAGCATCGTAAGTAGAAAAACCACCTATCGCGACCGTTGAGAATGCATGACATATCGCATCAAACCACTCCATCCCTGCTGCCCAATAAGCCAGCATACAAGCAATAGTCAGCGACACATAAATATACCAAAGGTGCTTTGCTGTATCGGCAATTCGCGGGGTCATTTTGGAATCTTTTACAGGCCCAGGTATTTCAGCGCGATATAACTGCATACCACCAACACCTAGCATGGGGAGTATAGCGACAGCGAGTACGATTATACCCATACCGCCAAACCACTGGAGTTGCTGACGATAAAACAACACCGACTTAGGTAAGTACTCAATACCGGTAAGTACTGTAGCGCCGGTGGTTGTTAAGCCAGAGAATGCTTCAAACACCGCATCGGCGAGCGATAAATTAGGTTCTTGTAAAAATATAAGCGGCAAGGACGCAAACGCCCCAAGTACCAGCCAAAACAAAACAACAATTAAAAAGCCTTCACGTGCTTTTAAGTCACCGTTTTCATGGCGGTTTGGGTAATAAGCCATCATGCCAATAACAACACTAAAGATAAATGCTAAAACAAAAGGAACACCACCACCGTCTTTATATATTAAAGATACCAGTGCCGGAGGCACCATGGTAATACTGAACAGCGCAACAAGTTGGCCAAGAATTTTTATGATGGTACGAAATTGCATTTAGCTTGTCGCTTTTATTATTAGTAAATTCAGGCTGAGTAGTATCAACCAAATTAAATAGGGTCAGTATGCATTACATGCAATTTGTGTAGGTTATTACTCTTTAATAGTTAACTCAACTGCGCCGTGACTTAAATCAAAAATATCTTTGATTGCTTGCTGAGCTTCGCGGCTATCTATTGTAATCACCCATTTAATATTAGCAGTAAATTGCTTATCAATATTAAGCACTTGATACTTTGTTTTTAATAACTGCTCAATCGCACCTTGCATGCTGTACTCGCTACTCCCGGTAATTTCAACACTGGGAACTTTAAGTACCGTTTGCAATTTTACTAATGCATTATTTAATGAGCCACCATAAGCACGTACTAACCCGCCCGTGCCTAATTTTATGCCGCCAAAGTAACGTGTAACAACAGCTGTGATTTCGCCAAGGCCTGAACCCACCAGCACATTTAACATAGGTTTTCCTGCAGTGCCATTTGGTTCACCATCGTCCGAAAAACCATAAACATGGCTGCCACCGGGGTTGCCTGCCACATGTGCCCAGCAGTTATGACGCGCATCGCTATACTTTTCTTCAATGCTTTTAATAAATGCTTTAGCTGAATTTAAATCGGGGGTATGTGCAATGTGAACTATAAACGTACTTTTTTTAATTTCTTCTTGATGAAAAACGTCAGCAGCGGGATATTTATATTCAGGCATATTTTAAACTTGTAAAAAGGGGGCCAAAAGGCCCCTTTAAATAATGTACGTATTTTAACGTGTATAAACTAATTAGTGTTAACTAGAATTAATCGAGCGCTAAATCTCGTGTCATATTCTCTAAGCTATCTTCGTGAACAATAATGTTGTCTTCAATACGAATACCGCCAAATGGTTTAAATGACTCAATCTTTTCCCAATTAATAAACTGCTTATTATCGGTTTGCGCTAAATCACCAAGCAGTGAATCAATAAAATATAAACCTGGTTCAATGGTAAACACTTGGTTTTTTTCAATCAGGCGAGTACAACGCAAGAACGGATGCCCTTCAGGCGATGGCTGATGTGTGCCCTTTTCGTCACTCATAAAACCACCCATATCATGGACTTGTAAACCTAGGTGATGCCCTAGTCCATGCGGGAAGAAAGTAGAGGTAATTTTACGCTCAACAATTTCTGTCGCTGGTAGGTTAACAATTTTAAAGTCACTGAGTATTTGTGCAATACGGTTATGGCATTCAACGTGTAAATCACCATAAAGCATACCCGGCTTTAAACCTTTACCTAACTCGATTTGTTGAACCGTCATCGCTTGTACAAGCTCAGCAAACTCACCCTGCTTTTTAAAATCATACGTACGAGTAATATCAGCAGCATAACCATTAAAGTTTGCACCGGCATCAATTAAAAATGAGTTATGAGTGTGTGGCGCTTTTGGATCAAAGTGCGTGTAATGCAAAATAGCGCAGTTTTCGTTAAGTGCAACAATGTTGCCGTACGGCATTTCATTTTCGCTTTGACGTGTTGCCATTAAGTACGCTTGCTGAATATCGAACTCGCTACCACCATTAAAAAATGTGTCGCGTGCGGCTTTATGCCCATCTACTGCAATGCGGTTAGCGTTGCGTAAACATTCAAGTTCGTACTGCGTTTTATAAGCGCGGTGGTAATGAAAATAGTTAAGTACAGGCTCAGGGTTCATAATACTAAAACCAAGTGCTTGCGCTACTTCAATATATTCGCCCATGTAAGCGTATTTAGCTTTGTCGTATGGTAATAACTTTTCTACTTGATCAGGCTGAAGTAATAGCTCTATATCAAAGTACTCAGCCCAAAAGTCGCGTGGCTCGTCTGGTACTTTATGCCAAAAATCTACCGGGCGATAAAATATTAGTTTTGGTTTGTCGCTGCCATTTACCACAATCCAGCAATGAGGATTATCAATAACCGGTAACCACGCTTTAAACTGTGGATTAACTTTAAATGGATAATACATATCATCTAAAAACTGGCGCTTAGCTTGGCCTGAATGAATTACTAATCCTTCTAACCCTTCGCTATTACAAATTGTACGAGTACGCTGTTGCAGTGTTGCAATATGTTCGGCGTATAAAACGGCTAATTTATCCATTGTTAATCCATCTGTTAAATTTAACTTGCTCTGAGTCTACCACTTATCCCCTCAGCGCTCAAAAAAGGGGGGGTCTAAACGCATTAGATATCCCCCTACTTTAAACTGATATTTACTAACCGCCCATTTTCATTTCGAGTAGCGGCGCTAATACATTACCTTCTCGGCCCATTCTTGTATGGTAAACCTGTCTGTACGCAAATACATTTTTTACGTAATCACGGGTTTCGCGATACGGAATAAGCTCTACCCATAACTCAGCCGGAATAGCGTCATCAGGTAACCAACGCTTTATACGGTGATAACCCGCATTATAAGAAGCTGTTGCCAGCACTTCATTGCCATGGTTTTTCTTTTTTAAGTATTGTAAGTAACTCGTACCCAACCTAATATTTGTTTTAGGTTGATATAAACGACTACTTGTCACACTGCCTTTATTTACATACTCAGCAGTACTAGGTAATAACTGCATTAAACCACGTGCATTAGCATGCGAGCGTGCATCTGGCGCAAAAGAGCTTTCGCGCCTTGCAATAGCAATACTCCAGGCAACATCTATCTTGCTACGTTTACTGTAGCGCTCAAAAACATCTTGAAACGCAAACGGAAAACGTTGCTCTACGTTATCCCACGCTTTAATTTTTGCTAAAGTAAAAATAGTACTGTCGTGCCAACCTAAATCGGTAGATAGTTGTGATGCTGCTAGCTTTTCTTCATCGCTAGACGTATCCGTTAAATAATTCCACTCACGGCGCGCGGACGTAAAGCGCTCAATATCATAAAGTGCTTTTGCACGCTTAAAGCCAGGTGCATTACTTACTTTATCTACAAGCACCTTATCGACTGCTAAAGGTTGATTATTTAAATCAACGGGCAACCCTAAACGTGCTGCTGCTAAAAAGCCGTAATAATCACGATTAGCCGCTACTTTTTTCCAAATATCGTCTGCTTTTTGTTGCTCGCCACGTTTAGCATAGCTATAAGCTAACCAATATTGCTGGCCAAGGCTTAAATCCTCTTTTCCTGTAAAAAACGCAGCAATCCCTTCCCAATCTTGGGTTTTGAGCATATTGCCCAGTTGCCATTGAATAAGCTTGCTGTCTAATCGCTCTTTCGGCACTTTATTTAGCCAAAAGCTCGCTTGCTTATGCCCGCTTGAAGCAAGTGACAATGCAAAGGTGTAATACACGTCAGCTTTATCTTCATCACTATACTTAAATATTTTTTCTAGTTTTTCCCATGCTTTTAAAGCAAGCTCTTTATCGCGCCAAACCAAACGCTTAACACCATAAATTGCTATTTGGCCTTCTTTAGCCGACTTATTTTTATATCGATATAATCCAGCTGCCGTGCTTGGATCTTTTCGCACTTTTAGATATAAATCAGCTAAGTAACGATCCTTACTTGGCAATAAAGTTTTTAAGTAAGGTAATAAGCTTTGCGTCCCGCCTTGTGCAGCAAGTGTTACACGCTTCCAAACCGTTTCTTCTTTCATGTAGCCTTTTTTACGCCACGTAGAAAACAAACTATCACAGCCATTAGGTTGCGATTTACCAACGGCCCATAAGTCGGTCACCTGATTTAGAATCGCCTTTTCAGGCGCGCCCAAGTCGAGCTGAAAATCTAAATAAGTACAGGTAAGCCCAGTATTAGAAGTTTCACGGTAGTTGCGTATGTACGCCGCTTTTTCATTGTTCTCTTTTAAATACTCCAACCACGCTTTGCGCACAGGCCACTCAAGCGGTGTATGCTGATATATATTTAAATAGTCTTCTATCTCTGCCTGATGCTTAATACTCGGGTGACGTTGCCAATATGTTTTTTCAACATACGGTTTTAACGGATGATTTAGGTTACTAACCGCTTGTTTAAAGTCTTGGTAACTTCCGTACCTTACTTTTTTTTCGGCATCTAAAAAGGCATCGTTATCGATACTTGCCTCGGCAGAGTGAAGAGGGAAAATGAATGCAGCTGCCGCAACACTTAGTAAATATTTTTTCATAATGTCCTTTAATAAAAATTAAAGTAGTGAATAAAAACTTTTCAACCACCTTAGCACCAAACCAGCTATATTTTAACCAGTCGATTGTAACCGAGTTAAATTTTTCGTTGCATTTTTAATTTAAAGCAAGCACACTGATTGAAATGCAAACTCATCGTACCAGTCTTAGTTCGTCAACTAGGGAGAATAATAATGTTATATAAAAGCGATTCCTTTGAAGTTAGCTTCCTAAAGGAAAACATCGCCGAGTTTAAGTTTTGTGTTGCAGGTTCTGTAAACACATTATCTCAAAAAACTCTTTCAGATTGCGCAGCAGCATTAAAAGAATTAGCTGCCAATACTGATATCAAAGGCATGATTTTTACCAGTGATAAAGACCACTTTATTATTGGTGCCGATATCTTCGAATTTTTACCTACATTTACTAAACCTGAAGAAGAATTAGTAGTGTGGATCAAAAACGCAACCGACGTTTTTGATGCAATCGAAGATTTACCATTCCCAACTCTAAGCGCTATAAACGGTATGGCACTTGGCGGTGGTTGTGAGTGGGCACTTGCTACCGATTATCGCGTGGCAAGCGAAACAGCTAAAATGGGCCTACCAGAAGTTAAACTTGGCATAATGCCAGGGTTTGGTGGCACAGTGCGCTTACCACGTATCATTGGCGCCGATAACGCGATGATGTGGATTACCTCAGGCGCAGAAAACCGCGCAGCAGATGCCCTTAAAGTAGGTGCGTTTGACGCGGTAGTTAGTGCTGACAAACTTTTAGAGTCAAGTGTATCAACACTTGAGCTAGCGATTTCTGGCAAGCTAGATTGGCAAGCAAAACGTAACGTAAAACTACAGCCACTTAAATTAAACCGTGTTGAGCAAGGCATGAGCTTTGCTATGGCAGAAGGTATGGTAATGGGTAAAACCAAAGGCCACTATCCTGCACCGGTTATGGCTGTACGTACTATTAAAGCAGCGGCAAACTGTACTCGCGATGAAGCAATGGCAATCGAAAATGCTAACTTTGCTAAATTAGCACGTACACCAGAAGCAGCTGCACAGACAGGTATATTCCTAGCTGACCAATACATTAAAGGTAAAGCACGTAAATTTGCTAAACAAAGCGATGTAGAAATTAAACAAGCCGCTGTATTAGGGGCTGGTATTATGGGTGGCGGTATTGCATACCAGTCTGCTTATAAAGGCACACCTATTATAATGAAAGACATCCAACAAGATGCGCTTGATTTAGGTATGGGTGAAGCGTCTAAGTTATTAGGCGCAAAAGTTAAGCGTGGCCACATGCCAATGGAAAAAATGTTGGCAACACTTAGCAAAATTAAGCCAACACTTAACGCGTCAGACCTACAAAGTGCCAACATTATTGTTGAAGCCGTTGTAGAAAACCCTAAAGTTAAGCAAGCAGTACTCGCTGATCTTGAAAAGACCATGCCAGAAGGTACGGTACTTACTTCAAACACATCAACTATTTGTATTGATTTACTAGCACAAGCGCTAGATAAGCCAGAAAACTTCTGTGGTATGCACTTTTTCAACCCTGTGCCAAAAATGCCATTAGTAGAAATTATCCGTGGCGCAAAAACCTCAGATAAAACAATTAATGCAGTAGTTGATTACGCACTTAAATTAGGTAAATCGCCAATTGTTGTTAACGATTGCCCAGGCTTTTTTGTAAACCGTGTTTTATTCCCTTACTTTGCAGGTTTTAGCAAATTAGTGGTTGAAGGCGCTAACTTTGCAAAAGTAGATAAAGTAATGGAAAACGTATTTGGCTGGCCTATGGGTCCGGCTTACTTACTTGATGTTGTAGGTATTGATACAGCGTTCCATTGTACTGGCGTAATGGCTGACGGTTTCCCTGAGCGTATGGCGCGTGCTGATAAAGACCCTGTAACTATTTTTGCCAACGAAAAACGTTTTGGTCAAAAGAACAAAGCCGGTTTTTACAAATACGAAACAGATCGTCGCGGTCGTCTTAAAAAGTCTCATGACGAGACAGCAGTTGAGCTACTAAGCCCAATTACAGACGCACCAAAAGAATTTGATAAACAAGAAATCATCGACCGTTGTATGATTCCAATGATTAACGAAGTGCTACTGTGTTTGCAAGAAGGCATAGTTGCCTCACCGCAAGAAGCAGATATGGCATTAGTTTACGGTGTTGGTTTCCCTCCATTTAGAGGCGGCGCGTTCCGTTACTTAGATCAAACTGGTTTAGCTAACTTTGTTGCAGCAGCAGACAAATACGCTCACCTAGGTGCGATTTACCAAGTATCTGAGCAAACTCGCAAGTGGGCCGAAGAAGGTCGTGTTTTCTATAAGGTGGAAGGTTAATATCATGAATAATCCAGTAATTGTAGATTGTATCCGCACACCAATGGGTCGCTCTAAAAGTGGTGTATTCAAACATAAACGTGCTGAAGACTTAAGCGCACATTTAATGAAAGGCTTACTTGATCGCAACCCAGCAGTTGATCCAGCATCAATTGACGATATTTATTGGGGTTGTGTACAGCAAACATTAGAGCAAGGCTTTAACGTAGCACGTAACGCAGCATTACTTGCAGGTATCCCACACAGCGTACCTGCTGTAACGGTTAACCGTTTATGTGGATCGTCAATGCAAGCATTGCATGACGCTGCACGCGCAATAATGACAGGCGCTGGCGACACTTACCTAATTGGTGGTGTTGAGCACATGGGTCACGTACCTATGACTCACGGCAACGACTTTCACCCTGGCCTTGCAACAACGATTGCACAAGCATCGGGCTCAATGGGTTTAACAGCAGAATACCTTGCAACACTTCATGGCATTAGCCGTGAGCAACAAGATGAATTTGCTTATCGCTCACATCAACGTGCACAAGCTGCAACTGTTGAAGGCCGTTTCCGTCGCGAAATTTTAGCAATGGAAGGTCACGCAGCAGATGGTTCGCTTATATTAGTTGAAGACGACGAAGTAATTCGCCCAGAAACAACAGTAGAAGGCCTATCAAAGCTTCGCCCTGTATTTAATCCTGCATCGGGCACGGTAACAGCCGGTACGTCTTCTGCACTTTCTGACGGCGCATCTGCAATGTTAGTAATGAGCGAAGAAAAAGCAAAAGAACTTGGCTTACCAATTCGTGCGCGCATTAAAGCAATGGCAGTCGCTGGTTGCGATCCATCAATTATGGGTTACGGCCCAGTACCAGCAAGTAAAAAAGCACTTGCTCAAGCCGGTATTACAATTGATGACCTAGGCGTAGTAGAACTTAACGAAGCCTTTGCAGCACAATCATTACCTGTAATGAAAGATTTAGGGTTAATGGATGTTGTTGACGAAAAAGTGAATTTAAATGGCGGCGCAATCGCACTTGGTCACCCTCTGGGTTGTTCGGGTTCGCGTATTAGCACATCGCTTATTCACTTAATGGAAGACAAAAATGTACGATACGGTTTAGCAACTATGTGTATTGGTTTAGGCCAAGGCATTGCCACTGTATTTGAACGTGTTCAAGACTAATTAGTTTTAAACATGTAAAACCATCTTGGTGATTAAAAAGGCGGACTGATTTTATTCAGTTCGCCTTTTTTATTAGCTAGCTTGTTGTATATCCCTGCATTGGAGAGTTAGGCTTATATGGAAATGCCATATTGAGAACTCCATCTGAAACCATAGGTTTTAAATAGTTCTGTCTTAAACTTTGAGGTTTGCGATCAAGTAAAGCTTCTAATACTGAGACTGATATATAATGCCCTTTACATAACCTACATATTATCTGCTTCATAGTATCGACATCTAAACGCCTCTGCTCTCTAGCTGTAGCCCCTAATGCGTTAAGCTCAGCCCTATAAAACTCAGTTAAAGTATCTAACTTATCAACAAATGGCTTATCTATCATCTCACTGATAAACCTTCCTTTTTCATCTCTCTTAACAGGGCTCTTATCTAATTCGGAACCCTTATGCGTTAAGTTATCTACGGTATGCGTTAAGTTATCTACGTTATGCGTTAACCTATTAAACTGGGTTAACGTATTTGTGAATACATCTTCTGGTGATGGTAGCTCCATTCCCGGTAAGCTATAGGATTTATCTTTCTTTTCTCCACTTGAAACTAAGAAACCTTTATCTACCAATCGTGGTAATGCTAAAGTTACATCTCTTGAATGTTTGCTTGTGAGTTGACAGGAGCGTTCATGGTTCACCCAACCTTCAATAGCAGCTGTTGTTACAATCATTTGCTCTAATTCATTAAGAGAATAAAATGCATCTCCAAACAAAGAAGCTAAGAGCTCTGTTATTTCTTTTGGAATCAAACTGACCGTAGACAGTTCCAGCAGAGTTTGTTCTGATGGAATATGCTTCTCATAAAGTTTTGGTGTTCTCCAATTAGCCCATTTCCACCCACTATATATTTTTGGAACACCTGAACCGGCACGTTCGCCTGCACCTATCATTAAGAACATTTGATGCATCCTACGATTTCGGCAGTCACTCTCACCACCTTTCACAGCTAACTCAGGAGGCACACGCATTAGACCTGGATTACGAAAACCAAATAAATCGGGGCGTTTAACAATTAAAATAGAGCTTCTACCAGTATAATCGGCATGAACAAGTGTATTTACCAAGGCTTCCCGAATTGCTTCATGCGCTTTAGAATCATCAAGACGAACTCCACCTTGAAGGTCGAATGGAACTTTAAGTTCAGTAGTTAGCTTTCTATAAGTTCGCCTGTAAAAGTCAAAAATATTGCCTGACCAAGAGCCATCAGGATAAAGCCTATCTATCCAGCGCTCTGTATTTGCTTCATCTCGCTCACGGTAATCAACAAAGTAGTTTGGCATCGCTTCCTGAATAGCCTCCCACGTACCAAACATTAAAATCCCAGCCAGGGTTATACCTTCCTCTTCTGACGATCTATCTTTTCTCCAACCACCTAACTTCTTAAACATTTCAAAAAGATCTAACTCCAACCAAGTATGTTGCGGCTTGGCTACTGAAAATAAATTTTTATAAGCCTTCAAGCTATCTAAATCTATATCATCGAAGTTAAACCCTTTTAAAATTTTATCATCTCTACAACTCTCAACCTGTTCAGCCATCATTCTTTTAACTTGCTCTTCATCACAACGATGATCACCTTCGTGTAATCGAACATAAGTTTCTTTCATTGGCTGATTATTCAAGAAAATAGGCTTACTCTCTCGTTTTGCCGAGGGTATTTTTACAATTAATAAATTTTTATTATTTATTGTAATTTGCTGGGTATCATCATTTGATAATAAATTAATATTAACTTTCGCTTTATTATTTGCAATATCAAATAACTGTTTTTGAACAAGAGCTATATCTTGGATACCAGCGATGGACAATAAGCCTTTTCTCTCTCTTACCCCTAATACAACATAACCACCGCGACTATTAGCCATTGCACTATAAGTCGGCCAAAAGTCATCTGGTAATTTTCCTTTACCATCTTTACCCTGAGCTAATTTAAACTCTAACTCTTCAGACTCAGAAAGTGCCTGTAAGTCCTCTTCATCAGTAATCTGGAACATAAATCTCAATTCTTTTCTAAATTATCTACACTGCTCTTAGTAGATTAAAAGCAAAGTTTATATTAGGAACAATTCTGGTACAGCTTTATTTATTTATATATCAAAGCTAGAATAGACGCCATATTATTCCTTACTCTAACTAATAAGCTAACCATGAGCTTTGATAACACCGATCATCAATTAAATGCCATAGGCCTTCGTTGCCCAGAACCTGTGATGATGGTACGTGCTGCCATCCGTAAAATGAGCGATGGTGAGACGCTATTAGTAACCGCTGATGATCCATCAACTACCCGAGATATTCCAAGTTTTTGTACGTTTATGGACCACACTCTGGTAGCTAAAGATGCGGACGAAACACCATATAGATATGTCGTCAAGAAAGGGTTGTAACCTCTATCAACTATCAGGAATTTGTACTAACTCTTATCTAACGTGTTTCTAAATTCAATCTGCTGATAACTTTCCATTTATAGCTGTTACTTCTTAGTTATCGTCACTTGTGGCCTGTCGTAGTCGCTGTAATCAATGCTTACTATGTACGTGCCTTTTATTGCTGGTGTGAAACTAAAGTAGTTATAAATAGTATTACAGTCTGCGATAGCTGGCTGGCCGAGTGTTAAGCTTTGCCCTGCTGGTTGTGCGTCGCTATAACCACAGTTATAACCTTCGCTAAAATCGGCATCTGCTATTTTAAATTCGTACACTTTACCAGGCGTCGAAAATTTCACTTGTGCTTGATAAAGCGCTGGTCCAACTGGCGCAAACTGATACTGGGGCTCTGCATCCCACAGTGTAAAGTCGCCACGTAAGTAAATTGTGCGATCAAGTTCTTGCTGTGGCAATACATCGTTAATCGAAATTTGGCTTGTACAGGCAGTAAGTAAACCAGCAATTGCTAAGGTTAAAATTCGTTTCATAGAAATCATCAATGGGGTTTCCTTTGCATACAGTGAAAACTAAAAAGCCAGCAAAACGCTGGCTTTTAAAATTGCTAATCGGTGTTATTTTTGTAAAACAGAAATATCTGCAATACCTAAAAACAATCCGCTTAACTGGCTTAATAGCGCAAGACGATTTTGCTTAACTGCTTCATCGTCGGCCATAACCATTACGTTGTCAAAAAAGTTATCAACACTTTGTCGAATACCTGCCAATTGGCTTAATGCTTCTTGGTAGTTTCCATCTGCGTAAAGTGGTGCAAGGTCAGTGGCAAATTTTGCTACTTGTGATGCTAATACTTTTTCAGCGTCGTCGCTTAATAAGCTCTCATCAACACTACCTTGGCTGGTAATGTCGTTTTTAGCCAGAATATTACCTACACGCTTATTAGCTGCTGCAAGCGCTTCTGCTGCGTCTAATGTACGGAAGTGGCTTACGGCTTTAACACGGCGATCAAAATCAACAGGTTTAGTCGGACGACGTGCAAGCACTGCTTGAATTACGTCTACTTCAATACCTTCGTCTTGATACCACGCACGGAAGCGCCCTAGCATAAATTCAAATACGTCAGTTGATACATTTAAGTTAGTTAACTTGTCGCCAAACAATGTTTGCGATTTAGCTACTAGGTCTAAAATATCAAGTGGTAGTTCTTTTTCTACCATAATGCGAAGTGCACCAATAGCAGCACGACGAAGAGCAAATGGGTCTTTGTCACCCTTAGGTGCTTGGCCTATACCAAAAATACCCACCAGCGTATCAAACTTATCAGCAATCGCTACTGCGCAGCTAATTAAATTTGTAGGTAAGTTGTCGCCTGCAAAGCGTGGCATGTACTGCTCGTTTTGCGCTAAGGCTACATCTTCGGCTTCACCATCGTGGCGAGCGTAATGCATTCCCATTACACCTTGCACGTCGGTAAATTCCATTACCATTTCAGTCATTAGGTCAGTTTTACTTAATAAGCCTGCACGCTGTGCTAGGTCTTTATCAGCACCTAATTGCTCAGCAATATAACCCGCAAGCTCACTAATGCGCTGAGACTTATCTTTAAGCGTACCAAGTTGCTTTTGGAACAATACGCTATCAAGCGATTCTAGTCGGCTTTCTAGAGTTTTCTTTTTATCTGTTTCAAAGAAGAACTGTGCATCGGCTAAACGCGGGCGCACTACTTTTTCGTTACCAGAAATAACCACACTTGGATCTTTACTTTCTATGTTAGATACAAACAAAAATTTATTTAAAAGTTTGCCGTTTTGATCTAATAACGGGAAGTATTTTTGATCGTCTTTCATGGTATAGATTAACGCTTCGGCTGGTACATCTAAAAATGCTTCTTCAAATGTTGCCGTTAAAGTAACTGGCCACTCTACAAGTGATGTTACTTCTTCTAGTAAATCTTCATCCATAGCAACAATAGCGTTAACTGCTTTTGCAGCTTCTTCTATTTGTATACGAATTTGCGCTTTACGTTGTTCGTAATCAGCAATAACGTAAGCAGATTTAAGTACGTCAAAAACGTCATCTGCATGGTTTATACTAATTTTTTCTGGGTGGTGAAAACGATGACCCTGAAGCTGGTTAGTTATTTTCTTACCAAGGATCTCACCTTCAAGTAACTCATCACCAAACAAAATAGTTACCGTATGCACAGGACGAATAAATTGTGTTTTATTCGCGCCCCAACGCATTGGTTTAGGAATTGGTAATTTAGCCAACGCTTTAGTAATTGCACCTGTCATTAGCGTTTTAGTTTCTTGCCCTGCTACTTTAGCAATGTGCAATAACCATGCGCCTTTGTCTGTTTCGAGTGTTTGTGCATCTTTTACTTCAATACCACAACCACGTGCCCAACCCATTGCTGCTTTTGTTGGGTTACCGTCACCGTCAAATGCGGCTTTAGTTGCTGGACCGCGTTTTTCAACTTCTTTGTCTTGTTGCTTAGCTTCAAGCGCTTTTACTTGTAAACCTAAACGACGAGGCGATGCATACCAGCTTACGCCTTGATGTGCTAACTCTAGTGTTTCAAGCTCTGCAGTTAAGTTTGCAGCAAAAGCTTCTGCTAATTTACGCAGTGCTTTTGGTGGCAACTCTTCTGTGCCAATTTCTACTAATAAATTTTGTGCTGACATACTTACTTATCCTTACACAGCGGGAAACCAAGCGCTTCGCGTTTGTCATAGTAACTTTGTGCACACGCTTTTGATAACGCACGAACGCGTAAAATATAACGTTGACGTTCGGTTACCGAAATTGCGTGGCGTGCGTCTAGTAAGTTAAATGCGTGCGATGCTTTCATTACTTGCTCGTAAGCCGGTAGTGGTAAGTTTGCTTCAATTAACTTTTGGCTCTCTGCTTCACATTTATCAAACTGAGCAAATAAGTCTTCTACGTTTGCGTGTTCAAAATTGTAAGTAGACTGCTCTACTTCATTTTGATGGAACACGTCGCCGTAGGTTACGCGCCCTAGTGGACCGTCTGCCCATACTAAGTCGTAAATACTATCTACGCCTTGAATGTACATTGCTAAACGCTCTAGGCCGTAAGTGATCTCACCCGTTACTGGTGAACACTCAATACCACCAACTTGTTGGAAGTAGGTAAACTGCGTTACTTCCATGCCGTTTAACCAAATTTCCCAACCTAGGCCCCACGCACCTAACGTAGGTGATTCCCAGTTGTCTTCTACAAAGCGAACTTCGTGAGTTAGTGTATCGATACCCATAGCCGCTAAAGAGCCTAAATAAAGCTCTTGGATGTTATCTGGCGATGGCTTTAAAACTACCTGAAATTGGTAGTAGTGTTGTAAGCGATTTGGATTTTCACCGTAGCGACCATCGGTAGGACGACGACACGGTTGCACGTATGCACTCGCCATTGGCTCTGGACCAATAGACTTTAAAAAAGTTTGCGGGTGAAATGTCCCTGCGCCCACTTCCATATCAAGTGGTTGAATAATGACACAGCCTTGCTGCGCCCAATAATCCTGTAAAGCCAGGATCAAACCTTGAAAGGTTTTTACGTCATATTTTTGCATATTTGGCTTTTTACTATCTAAGAAGTAGCGTGAAAATTACCCTTAGTATACCGTGTGTACACTCAGGTTTTAAGCAGTTTGTGTAATTGAAGAAAATAAAAAAGGAGCCATTAGGCTCCTTTTTCTATGTAAGCAATATTTTTTACACGTCTAAGTTAACTACACGTAGTGCGTTCTTTTCAATAAACTCACGACGAGGCTCTACTTGGTCACCCATTAAGGTCGCAAATAATTGATCCGCGCCAACAGCATCTTCGATCGTTACTTGTAACATACGGCGAGCACTAGGATCCATTGTGGTCTCCCAAAGCTGGCTTGGGTTCATTTCGCCCAGTCCTTTATAGCGTTGAATATAGATCCCGCGCTTCGATTCTGTGATCAACCATTCCAAAGCATCCACAAAGTTATCAACAGGTTTTGTTTTCTCACCACGTTGAATATATGCACCTTCGCTAAGGATGTTTGCGATGTTAGTACCAGTCACAGCAATGCGTTGGTAGTCACGTGACGCAATAAAGTCATAATGAAGTACGTGTGCTTTATCTACACCGTGCTGACGAATATTCACAACCGGGTAATACATATTACGCTCAGCATCATGCTCTGTACCAGCATGGAAAATAGTCGCATCTTCATCACGTGCAATCAGGTCGTCAACCAACACTTTAGTCCAAGCAATTACTTTAGCTTCATCTGAAAGGTCATCAGTTTTCAATTCTGTTTGATAAATTAAGCGTTCCATTACCGTGTTAGGGTATTTACGCTTTAAACGCTCAATTACTTTAACTGTGTTTTGATAATCGTGAACGATTTCTTCTAGTGCCTCACCTTCAAGAGCTGGTGCATCTGTACTTGCATACAACGCTGCACCATTAAGAGCAAGCGATGTTAGGTATTCAACTAATGCAGGGTCATCTTTAATATAACGCTCTTGCTTACCTTTTTTCACTTTATAAAGTGGTGGTTGAGCAATGTAAATATAGCCGCGTTCTACAATTTCAGGCATTTGGCGATAGAAGAATGTTAATAGTAACGTACGAATGTGAGAACCATCCACGTCCGCATCGGTCATGATGATGATACGGTGGTAACGTAATTTCTCAGGGTTATATTCGTCACGACCAATACCACACCCTAATGCAGTAATTAGTGTTGCTACTTCTTGTGAAGATAACATTTTATCAAAACGTGCTTTTTCTACGTTTAAGATTTTACCTTTAAGCGGAAGAATAGCTTGGTTTTTACGATTACGTCCCTGCTTGGCTGATCCGCCAGCAGAGTCCCCTTCCACTATATATAGTTCAGATTGGGCAGGATCTTTTTCTTGGCAATCAGCTAGCTTACCAGGTAAGCCTGCTAAGTCCATTGCACCTTTACGACGTGTCATTTCACGGGCTTTACGCGCCGCTTCACGAGCACGTGAGGCATCAATAATCTTACCTACAACAATTTTGGCATCAGTTGGGTTTTCTAATAAAAACTCAGTGAATTTTTCAGCCATTGCTTGTTCAACTGCAGACTTAACTTCACTTGAAACAAGCTTGTCTTTAGTTTGCGATGAGAACTTAGGATCAGGAACTTTAACACTAACAACAGCCGTTAAGCCTTCACGGGCATCATCACCGGTAGCATTGCTGGTTGTTTTAGCTTTTTTGTTAAAGCCTTCTTTTTCCATGTAGTTATTAAGTGTACGTGTTAGCGCTGATCTAAAACCGGCTAAGTGAGTACCACCATCACGTTGTGGAATATTATTTGTGAAACAGTAAATATTTTCTTGGTATGCATCATTCCACTGCATTGATACTTCAACGCTAATACCATCTTCTTCACGTTCGTGAGTAAAATGGAATACACCTTTATGTATAGGTGTTTTATTACGGTTTAAGTATTCAACGAAAGCTTGAATACCGCCTTCGTATTTAAAGTGGTCAGATTTATTTTCTTCACGTTCATCATTTAAAATGATGCTCACACCTGAATTTAGGAATGAAAGCTCGCGTAAACGCTTAGCTAAAATTTCGTAATGAAAATCTAAGTTTGTGAATGTTTCACCACTTGGCCAAAAACGCAGTTCTGTACCAGTCGTGTCTGATTCACCAATAACAGCTAAAGGTGCATCTGGAACACCCATAGTGTAAAACTGCTCATGAAGTTTACCTTCACGGCGAACTGTAAGTTTTAGCTTTTCTGAAAGTGCATTTACAACAGAAACACCAACACCGTGTAAGCCACCAGATACTTTATAAGAGTTATCATCAAACTTACCACCGGCATGAAGTACCGTCATAATAACTTCGGCTGCTGATACGCCTTCTTCTTCATGGATAGAAGTTGGAATACCACGACCGTTATCTCGTACTGAGACAGAACCGTCTAAGTGAATCGTTACATAAATATCATCACAATGACCTGCTAAGGCTTCATCGATCGAGTTATCAACGACCTCAAACACCATGTGGTGTAAGCCTGTGCCATCATCGGTGTCCCCAATATACATTCCAGGACGCTTTCTTACTGCGTCTAATCCTTTAAGTACTTTAATACTCGACGAGTCATAATTCTCAGACATGGTTAATCCCACTTATCTTGTTATTAGGTTGCCATGTTTCACGTGGAACATTTGTAGTTCTCGTTGCATGGGTTCCACCACAGCAGAAATACTTTCAGACAAAATTGAAGAGATAAAAATTTGAGAACTGCAGTGAGCAAGTAATTGTCCCACTTTCTCTTTTGTATCTTCGCCTAACTCTGAAGGTAGATCATCTATTAGCAATATAGATTGCTTATCTGTCTCTGACTCAATTAAGCTATTTTGCGTAACTTTTAACGCATATAATAGTAACTTCAATTGACCGCGTGAGAATGTATTCTCCACACTGTTGCCAGCGACACTAAAACTAAAATCGGCCTTATGAGGGCCTTTACTTGTAAATCCTTGGCGAGCATCTCGCTCAAAGTTTTGCTCTAACGCATCTGCAAGAGATTCGGTCTCTTTCCAGCCTGCGTTAAAGGTCATTTCTAAATCACGTACAAGCGTTAATTCTGCACACATTTTATCAAAAAACTGCTGCTTAAACCTACTTATATACGCCAATCTTAATTTATTTATTTCTTCAGCCAGTCTAACAAATTCTTTGTCCCAAAACTTAATTTGGTCAAAATAATTCTTGGGCTTAGTTTTTAACAATGCATTACGTTGTTTAAGTACTTTATTAAACGATTGCCATAAAAAAAAGAACTCATGTTCCACGTGGAACAAACCTAAATCTAAAAACTTTCTGCGCTCTTTAGGCCCACCAAAAAATAAAGAATAGCTCTCTGGTGTAATAATTTGCACTGGCATGAGTTGAGCTAGTTCGGATATTTTACGGCTCGCCTTACCTTGAATTTTTAAATTAGTTTCACCCGTTTGAGTTTTACTAATACCAATTGGAATAGATAAGTCGTGTATTGTTTTGCGCCCGTGAATTACAAACTGCTCTTGCTGATGCGCGATAATACTTTTGTGTTTTGGAGTACGAAAAGATTTGCCGTGAGAAAGGTAATAGATAGCCTCTAAAAGGCTGGTTTTTCCGCTGCCATTTTCACCATATATTATATTAACGCCGTTAACTGGTTCTAGCGTCAGCGCCTCAATATTACGAAAATATTTGAGGCTCAAATGACTTAAGCTCATTATGTATTTATAGTCTTATAAACGCATAGGCATAACAACGTACATTGCTTCTTCATCGCCTGCACCTTCAATTAATGCACTGCTGTTTGAGTCGGCTAATGTAAATAGTACGTCTTCTGTTTTTAATGTGTTTAGTACGTCTAATACGTAAGACACGTTAAACCCTATTTCTAGGTCAGCACCTTCGTAACTTACTTCAACAACTTCTTCAGCTTGTTCTTGCTCTGGGTTGTTGGCCGTAATTTTTAATAAACCATTTGATAAGTTTAAGCGTACGCCACGAAACTTTTCATTAGATAAAATAGACACTCGTTGGAACGCATTACGTAACCATTCTCGGTTAGCTGTAATTACTTTGTCGCCACCACGTGGTAATACACGACGGTAATCTGGAAAACGCCCATCAACCAGTTTACTTGTAAATGTAAACTCAATATCAATAATACGGATATGGTTAGCACCAAACTGAATTGTTACCAATTCATCGTCAGCTACCATAAGGCGCATAATTTCTTGCACACCTTTGCGAGGTATAATTAGCTGGCGCTGCGTATTAAGCGATTGCGTTAATTGCTTTTGCGCTATAGCTAAACGGTGACCATCTGTTGCTACTGTTTTTATGTCGGTATTATCTACTTCAAACGACATACCATTTAAGTAATAACGTACGTCTTGATTTGCCATCGAAAAATGCGTGCTTTCGAGTAACTTACGAAGCTCTAAACGAGTTAGTTGAAATTCAACCTCTCCGTCCCACTGCTCTAAATTAGGAAAATCATCAGCCGATAAAGTCGTTAATGAAAAACGGCTTTTACCACTGGTTAAAAGTAATTGATGCTCTTGCAAGCTTAAAGTAATGTCTGAACCATCTGGTAGACTTTTACAAATATCGAGTAACTTTTTAGCGGGTAACGTTAGTTTTGTATCGGCAATATCATCACCTACAAATACGCCAGAAACTAATTCAATTTCAAGGTCAGTACCCGTCATTGAAAGTTGTCCGTTTTCTACCACTAACAAAACGTTAGATAAAATTGGCAACGTGTGTTTGCGCTCTATTGCGCCCGACACTTGCACCAATGGCTTTAAAAATTGTTGTCTTGATATTGTTATTTGCATAATAAAGTCAGCCCTAAGATGACAATGTTCTTATTAAGTTTTGGTAATCTTCTTTAATTTCGTGGCTTTCGTCACGTAGTGATTTTATCTTACGACATGCATGTAATACGGTCGTATGATCGCGTCCACCAAATGCGTCACCAATCTCAGGTAAGCTGTGATTAGTTAATTCTTTAGATAACGCCATAGCTACTTGGCGCGGCCTCGCTATAGAGCGGCTGCGGCGCTTAGATAACAGGTCTGATATACGAATTCGATAGTACTCAGCAACAGTGCGCTGAATATTGTCTATGGTAACCAGTTTATCTTGCAAGGCAAGTAAATCGCGTAGCGCTTCTTTTACAAAATCGATTGAAATAGGACGACCGGTAAAGTTCGCATTAGCGATTACACGGTTAAGTGCACCCTCTAGTTCACGAACATTTGAACGTAATTTTTTGGCAATAAAAAAAGCAACTTCGTGTGGTAAGTTAATCTTACTTTGCTGGGCTTTTTTCATTAAAATAGCAACGCGTGTTTCAAGCTCTGGTGGCTCAATCGCAATTGTTAATCCCCAACCAAAACGTGATTTTAGCCTGTCTTCAACGCCTTCAATCTCTTTAGGGTAACGGTCAGAGGTTAAAATAATTTGTTGGTTGCCTTCAAGCAATGCATTAAAGGTATGAAAAAATTCTTCTTGTGAACGCTCTTTGTTAGCAAAAAATTGAATATCATCAATCATTAATGCATCAACACTACGGTAATAACGCTTAAATTCTTCTATCGCATTATTTTGAAGTGCCTTTACCATGTCTTGAACAAAGCGTTCTGAATGCATGTAAACAATTTTAGCATCTGGCTTATTTGCCATAATGCCATTACCTACTGCATGTAATAAGTGAGTTTTACCTAAACCAGTGCCACCGTATATAAATACAGGGTTAAAAGCAGAGCCAGGATTGTCGGCAACCTGTGTGGCCGCAGCTTTTGCTAATTGGTTTGATTTACCTTCAACAAAGCTATCAAAAGTATAGTTTTCTTTAATGTTAGATTTGTAACCTGACTTAGGTGCAGGTTCAACAACTGGCTTTTGCTCGCGAGGCTGTTGTTTTGCTGAAGCGTGTGCACTTGGTGCCGATTGAGTTTCTATAACCGGTGCAGCTTGTGCATTTAATAAAGGTTTACTACCTACATCAAAACGTAGTTTTGGTGCTTCAACACCACAAATCTCTACTAGTAATTCGTTAATTCTATTTAGGTACTTTTCTCTCACCCAATCAAGCACAAAGCGATTAGGTGCATAAATCGTCAAGGTATCTTCGGTACTTTCTGCTTGTAGCGGTCTTACCCACATACTGAATTGCTGCGAAGGCAGCTCATCTTGCAATACATATAAACAACTTTGCCAAACCGACAGATACACAGTTAAACTCCCAGAGATATAATTTTTATTCCCGCACATCATTAATGATTATAAATCATACATTTATTGCGTTCAAATGGTCCAATAAGCGACCCAAGACCGCGTATTATGAAGACACTTTATCCACAAGTAAAAGATTGATTTTTATAAAATTGTTGATATCGATGTATAAAATCATTAACAAGCTGATTTAAAACAGTTTTTATTTTAGATCCTGAGAGGAGATCATAACAAAATAACATCAAGATCGCGAACCAAATTTACGATCCAATTTACTTTTCCCCCGCTTTTATTCACTTTTTATACAGGGGCTGTGGAAAACTTCTTATTTATGATGATCCTAACAGATCGCCTTATATGATCTCTTATATAGTAGTAGGTGGGTTATATACCCTTAACGTAATTATGATTGACTTTACATTACTTACTCTATAATATCTCGCGCTCGCAATGGCACCTATGCCAGGATCGCGACCTGTATAGGATGTTTTAACTTTAACCGATCGGATGAGATTGTTATGAAAAGAACTTTTCAACCTAGCGTTTTAAAACGCAAACGTGCACACGGCTTCCGTGCTCGCATGGCAACTGTAAATGGCCGTAAAGTATTAGCACGTCGCCGCGCTAAAGGCCGCAAAGTTCTTTCTGCTTAATTTATAAGTGGAAGACTTTAGCTTTGGCAGGGAGTTACGTCTGTTAACTCCCTCGCATTACTCTCGCATATTTAATGAACCCGCTCGGGCTGCAACTCCTTTCTTTACTCTATTAGCTAAACCAAATGACCAAGAAAAACCTCGGTTAGGTCTTACTGTTGCTAAAAAACGTGTAAAAAAGGCATGCCAACGAAACCGTATTAAACGTCTCGCTCGCGAAAGTTTTCGTTTAAATCAACACAGCATCGATAATATTGATATTGTGCTTATGGTTAAAAATGGTATTGATGAGCAGTCTAATGAAGAAATAACCAAACAACTTACTAAATTATGGCGAAAAATTAACGAACGCTGTAAACCAGGTGCACCTAAACCGCCACCTTTTAAGAAACGCCCAAACAAATCAGCTAAATCTAACAAACAAACCTAATTGCAATAGAATTGCAGGGTTAATTAATGTATCTTTAGCTCACCTTTTAATCATGCATTTAAATTTTCTAATTGAGTCTTTAAATACATGATATCTATCTCACTAAACTTAAGTAGGGGCATAAACATCATGAGGTTACTTAAACCACTTGTTGCTTTACCAACTTTTTGTTTAGTGTTATTTATCCGCGGTTATCAAAAGTGGATTAGCCCGCTGTTAGGTCCGCATTGTCGTTTTAATCCAACCTGTTCTAGTTATGCTATTCAAGCAATTAAATTGCATGGATCGGTAAAAGGTAGTTGGTTAGCTTTAAAACGCATATTAAAATGCCATCCTTTACATTCAGGCGGAGACGACCCCGTTCCTGAAAAATTAACCCATATTAACCACCAACACGAGAAATAAGAGCTGTTATGGAATCGCAACGCACGTTTTTATTAATTGGCCTAATGCTAGTGTCGTTTTTATTGTTCCAAGAATGGGATAATGATTACAACAAGCCTAAAGTCGATCCAAGTGCCACAACACAAACACTACAAGCAAATTCACCAGAGTCGGATGATTATATTCCTTCATCGTCAGATTCAGAGTTACCTGCTTCAGCAACTTTAGCTAAGCGTTCAGTTATTGAAATTACAACTGACGTTTTTAAAGTTAAAATTGACACCAAAGGCGGTGACATTGTTGAAACAGACCTTCTTCAATACGAAGAGACAAAAGGCAGTGACACGCCTTATATGCTTCTTGGTCAGCTTGATGGTGGCAAACAATACTTTTCACAAAGTGGCTTAATTGGTTTAAATGGCCCTGACGGATCAGCTAATGGTCGCCCGACTTATAGTACCGAACAAAAATCATATACCTTAACGGGTGATGAGCTTCGCGTTCCACTTCAGTTTACTGATAGTAATGGTGTTAGTTTTACTAAAACGTATGTATTCAAAAAAGGTCAGTATGACGTAGGCTTAGAATACAAAATTAACAACACTACCAGCGCACCTCTTCAAGTACAGCTATACACGCAAATTAAGCGTACCGTACAAGAAAAAGGTAGTATGGTTGATCAAAACTATTTAGGTGCTGCATACGGTACTGATGAAGAAAAATACGAAAAGTATAGTTTTTCAGATATGGCTGATAAAAACCTAAATAAAAGCACACAAGGTGGTTACGTTGCCTTTATTCAACATTACTTTGTAAGTGCTTGGGTTCCAATGCAGGACCAATCAAATACACTTTATAGCTTAATTACAAAAAGTAATGCCGCTATTATTGGTGCTAAAGATCCCGCTGTAAATATTCAAGCTGGTAGTGAGCAAATACTAACTGCTACTTATTATATGGGCCCGAAAGAGTCAGATATTCTTGAAGCGATTCACCCAGACCTAGACCTAACCGTAGATTACGGTTGGTTATTTTTTATCTCGCAACCTTTATTTGTATTGCTAAAATGGCTACACAGCATTTTAGGTAACTGGGGTGTAGCAATTATTGCCATCACTATTATCGTTAAATCGTTAATGTACCCACTTACTAAAGCGCAATACACTTCAATGGCAAAAATGCGTGCCCTACAGCCTAAAATGGCAGCCCTTAAAGAAAAGTTTGGTGATGACCGTCAAAAGTTCGGCCAAGCAACTATGGAAATGTACAAAAAAGAAAAAGTTAACCCAATGGGTGGCTGTTTCCCTATTTTGCTACAAATGCCAATTTTCTTAGCCTTGTTCTACGTATTCTTAGAGTCTACTGAACTTCGCCATGCTGAATTCATTTTTTGGTTAACTGACCTTTCTGCGAAAGACCCGTACTACGTATTGCCAATATTATTTGGTGCGAGTATGTTTGTGACGCAAAAGCTACAACCTATGACGGTTACTGATCCAATGCAGCAAAAAATGATGACCTTTATGCCGGTTATCTTCTCTGTATTCTTCTTATGGTTCCCATCTGGTTTAGTTCTTTACTGGTTAGTGTCTAACCTTATTTCTATTGTCCAGATGTTAATCATCTACCGTGGCATGGAAAAGAAAGGAATTAAAGTAAGAGGCTAACTAAGCTCCTACTTATATAAAGGCGACTTCGGTCGCCTTTTTTATTGCCTGTTTTTCACCACAGCTATTCGCTACAAATAAATCGATAGGTTACAATACGGGCATAAAGTTACTCATCGTTGGCAAATTAATAGCATGATCAATCAAGATACAATTGCAGCACAAGCAACAGCACCTGGACGTGGTGGTGTTGGTATTATTCGCGTTTCAGGTAGCCTTGCTAAAAGTGTCGCCGAAAAAGTAGTAGGTAAAATACCTAAAGTTCGCTACGCCGATTATGTGCCATTTAAAAGCCTTGCTGGCGAGCAACTTGATCAAGGTATTGCCATTTACTTTGCAGGTCCTAACTCATTTACTGGTGAAGACGTACTTGAATTACAAGGCCACGGCGGTCCTGTAGTACTAGACATGTTACTTAAAGAAATTAGTAAAATAGAGGGCGTTCGTTTAGCAAAGCCTGGTGAGTTTTCTGAGCGCGCATTTATGAATGACAAGCTTGATTTAACACAAGCAGAAGCTATCGCCGACTTAATTAATGCCACTAGCGAGCAAGCCGCTAAAAGCGCCCTACAGTCTCTCCAAGGTGAATTTTCTAAGCACATAGAAACACTCGTAGAAAAAGTAATTCACTTACGCATGTATGTAGAAGCGGCAATAGATTTTCCTGATGAAGAAATTGATTTTTTATCAGATGGTAAAGTGTCAGGCGACTTAGACGCGATTATTACTCAGCTTAACACTGTAACCAACCAAGCCAAGCAGGGCAGCATCATGCGCGAAGGTATGCGTGTTGTTATTGCAGGTCGCCCTAATGCGGGTAAATCAAGCCTGCTTAACGCTCTAGCCGGTCGTGAAGCCGCAATCGTAACAGAAATAGCCGGTACCACTCGCGACGTACTACGAGAGCATATACATATAGATGGTATGCCACTGCATATTATAGATACAGCAGGCCTTCGTGAAAGCCCAGACAGAGTAGAACAAATAGGTATTGAGCGTGCATGGGATGAAATAAACCAAGCCGACCGCGTTTTATTTATGCTTGATGGCACTGATACTATAGATACTGACCCGCACAAAATTTGGCCTGAATTTATGGCAAAATTACCAGAAGGTATGGGGGTTACGGTCATCAGAAATAAAGCTGATTTATCGGGCGACATAGTCGGAATGGAGCAAGAGCAACAATACCCGGTTATCAGCTTAAGTGCTAAAAATGCTGACGGTATTGAACTTGTTCGCGAGCATTTAAAAGCTTGTATAGGCTTTCAAGGTGCAACAGAAGGTGGCTTTATGGCGCGCCGTCGTCATTTGGATGCACTAGAAAGTGCTGCGTATCATTTAGAAACGGGTAAAACACAGTTAGAAATGCACATTGCTGGTGAAATACTCGCTGAAGAACTGCGTTTAACACAGCAGTATTTGAATGAAATAACCGGTGAATTTACCTCAGACGACTTACTTGGCAAAATATTTAGCTCGTTTTGTATTGGTAAATAAACACCCTATTACAGATATATTTTTATTATAAGAGCACTTAGGTGCTCTTTTTTTATGTAAAATATTCTGCTGTAAAATATGTATTTATACACCTGATGCCTGCAAATTACTGCCAATAAAATCATATCCAAAACTACCTTTGTTACGTGCTAAGAGAGGTCAGATTATATAGAGTAGGCAATACTGAGAGTGCTTATTGGAGGAATTAATAGCACAAATTACACCTATTATTAAGGCTAAAACCGATGCCTTTTCAAACAACCGCACGCTTTAATAGCATTATATGTCATACAAAAAGTAGTTATAAATGGCTTCCTTATACTTACTTTAGCTCACAAAAATGCACTAAAACACACCTCATACACGCAAAAAATAATGCTATTCGCTCAATTAAAGAGCTAAAAAACACTGATTAGTACTCTAAAAAGCTTACTTTTGACAACATATAATTTGATAATCACCGTGATTTTTAAATAAAATAACTCAACTGTTAAGTATTCAAAACTTTTGATCTGCTAACTCCACCAGCAAAATTAATAAAAATAGCAGCTCTAAATTCGCATAAAATTAAAAATACCGAGATCACTTATCCACAATACCTAATTTTCAGCTCAAATAAATACCAAAACTAGGTAAATCAGTCGCAAAAACCTCATGATCAATTGTAATTTATCTATTTATGAACTTATTTTTAATTAATTTCATTAGATCTGCTTTATTAGATCATTTTTAAAAATTATTTTCGATCTAAATTTAAGGTTATCAACAGGCTTTATATCCACATTATGATCAACATGTATTTTTAATTGAGATATTTACAATTTAATTTTTTACTGACAAGTAATATCAATAACTTAGCGAATATAAAACAACCTAAAAAAACAGTTTAAGCAGAGCTTTCCCCACTGTTATCAACAACTTGATCAGAAGATTACATTTAAAGATAATTTGTTAAACACTATATTATCAACAACTTAAAGACACAATTTTGAATGAGTGTAAAATTACCGCAAAAATAGTTATACAAAAAAGCACTCTTAACTTTACTGTTATCCTCACTCAGTTATCATAGGCGGCAATTATAACCAATGTGATCACTAATATTCATGAGTTCAGTAAATCTTATTGTCGGCAGCCAAATGGGATCAGCCGAGTATGTTGCAGAGCAATTAAGCGACGCGCTTAATAACCTTGGTATTACTACGCAACTACATGATCAACCTGAATTTAGCGATATTGATCAGCAAAATACCATTTGGTTAATCTGCACATCAACTTATGGTGCAGGTGATTACCCTGAAAATCTTATTAGTTTTGTTGAAGATGTAACTCAAGCAGATGATTTATCTGAATTAAAATATTCAGTAATCGCTTTAGGCGACACTAGTTATGACACTTATAACCTAGCAGGACGTAATATAGATGCCTTATTAACTCAAAAAGGCGCTATAAAAGTAGCAGAACGTTTAGAGCTTAATATTCTCGATGAAGCACTACCAGAAGACACTGCATTAACATGGTTAGACTCTTGGATAGCTCAAACAGGCATAAAATAGATAGATCAAGTAAAAAGTTATATATAAAGTTACCCACAATTTACTAATAATTTAATAGGTTTTGTGGATAAAGATTGAATAAACTGCGTTTTAAAGCATGCTTATCCATTGGATAAGATCCAACTGATTCAACCCTGTGCATAAAGTGCCTTTTTGATCAGAGCTTATTTGCTGGATGATCCGATCATATTAACACCTTTAGATCTGATCTAATTTCATGTTTTAAATGAAGATCTAAACCTTATCAACAGAAAAGTCGATCAGTAGTAGTAATAGTAATAAAAGATCTCTTTAAAAGATCCTTTATATTATTAGAGATCACATACTTAGATCTTGCCCTTTGTTTAATCATTTATCTTCTGCCAATTTCTAGGTAGAATACGCTCCCTTTTGAAGTTTACCGGTTTGATTTAAGTAGGATCCCATTAATGATTTTTCACGAAAATTTTGACGTTATCGTAGTAGGTGGTGGACATGCTGGCACTGAAGCCGCATTAGCAGCTGCCCGTATGGGGATGAATACCCTGCTACTGACTCACAATATGGATACCCTTGGTCAAATGTCTTGCAACCCAGCAATTGGTGGGATTGGCAAAGGTCATTTGGTAAAAGAGATCGACGCGCTTGGTGGTGCAATGGCACAGGCCATTGATAAAGGCGGGATCCAATTTCGTACACTAAATTCTTCAAAAGGACCTGCTGTTCGTGCTACTCGAGCACAAGCAGATCGCGCTTTGTACAAAGCGGCTATTCAAACAACATTACAAAACCAAGATAACCTTAAGATTTTTCAACAATCATGTGATGATCTTATTGTTGAAAACGATCGTGTTACTGGCGTAGTAACTCAAATGGGTTTACGTTTTAGTGCACCAAGTGTTGTTTTAACCGTGGGTACTTTTTTAGGCGGCTTAATTCATATTGGTTTAGAAAATTATAAAGGCGGTCGTGCAGGCGATCCTCCTTCAATCGCTTTAGCTGATCGCTTACGTGAACATCCATTTAGAGTTGATCGTTTAAAAACGGGTACACCTCCACGTATTGATGCACGTACTGTTGATTTTACAAAAATGGAAGCACAGCCAGGTGATACACCAACTCCTGTGTTTTCGTTTATGGGTAAACAATCAGATCACCCACAACAGATACCGTGTTACATAACTTACACAAACGAAAAAACACATGATGTTATTCGTAAAAACTTACATCGCTCACCTATGTACTCAGGTGTTATTGAAGGTATTGGTCCACGATACTGCCCTTCAATTGAAGATAAAATTGTTCGTTTTGCAGATAAAGATAAACATCAAATATTTGTTGAGCCTGAAGGTTTAACATCATACGAATTATACCCAAATGGTATTTCGACTAGTTTACCGTTTGATGTACAACTTGAAATCGTGCAATCGATTACAGGTTTTGAAAATGCACATATTTGTCGACCTGGCTACGCAATTGAATATGATTACTTTGATCCACGTGATTTAAAACAATCTTTAGAAACTAAATTTATTGAAGGTTTATTTTTTGCAGGTCAAATTAACGGTACTACCGGCTATGAAGAAGCTGGGGCACAAGGCTTAATTGCTGGTATGAATGCTGCATTAAAAGTGCAAGGCAAAGATTCTTGGACACCACGTCGTGATGAAGCTTACGTGGGTGTATTAATCGACGACTTAGCAACACTGGGTACAAAAGAACCATACCGTATGTTTACCAGTCGTGCCGAATACCGTTTATTACTTCGTGAAGATAATGCTGATATTCGTTTAACTGAAAAGGGCCGTGAGCTAGGTTTGGTTAATGACGAACGCTGGCAGGCATTTAACGAAAAAATGGAAGTAATCGAAAAAGAGAAGCAACGCATCAAAGATACGTGGATTCACAAAGATCACGCCGTTGTAGAACAAGTAAATGCATTACTGAAAACACCGCTTACACGTGAAGCAAGTTTAGAAGAATTACTTCGTCGCCCAGAGATTCGTTATAACGATCTTATGGCTATAGAAGGATTAGGATCTGAATTTACAAATAAAGCGGCACTTGAACAAGTTGAGATCCATACTAAGTACGCAGGTTATATTGCGCGTCAACAAGATGAGATCAACAAACAGCTTCGTCATGAGCAAACAATTTTACCAAAAGAGTTTGATTATAAAACCGTATCTGGTTTGTCAAATGAGGTAGTTGCCAAGCTTATTGAGTCGCGTCCTGACACTATTGGTCAAGCATCGCGTATTTCTGGTATCACCCCAGCGGCGATTTCGCTATTATTAGTGTATCTGAAGAAGCAAGGCTTATTACGCAAATCCGCGTAACGGTAAGGGTACATAGTGTTACAGCAACAATTAACTACATTGTTAGCGCAAACTGATATTGCGCTAACAGAAAAACAACAGCAACAGCTAGTTCGTTACGTCGAGTTATTGAATAAGTGGAATAAGGCTTATAACTTAACCTCAGTACGCTTACCTGAAGAAATGATGATTAAGCATATTATGGATAGCTTAGTTGTTGCGCCTCACTTACCCGGTCATCATTATATTGATGTTGGAACGGGTCCTGGATTACCGGGTATCGTATTAGCAATTGCATTACCTAATACACATTTTGTGTTATTAGATAGCTTAGGTAAACGTGTACGATTTTTAATGCATGTTAAACATGAGCTTGGTCTTGATAATGTAACCCCGGTTCAGTCAAGAGTTGAAGAATATCAACCAAGTGTTAAATTAGACGGCGTACTAAGTCGTGCTTTTGCTTCATTACAAGATATGGTTGACTGGTGTTCGCACTTAATCGATCATTCGGGTAAATTTATAGCACTTAAAGGCGTGTTCCCTAGCGAAGAGCTAGAGTCACTACCTGCAGGCGTTAAGTTTGAGCAAAAAATTGCATTAGAAGTACCTAATTTAGATGCACAACGACATTTAATTATTCTTTCTAAAGACTAGGGATCAGAGACACCGTGGCAAAAGTCATCGCATTAGCAAATCAAAAAGGTGGAGTGGGTAAAACTACAACCGCTGTTAACCTCGCTGCGTCTATGGCTGCAACGAAACGTAAAGTGCTGTTAATTGATCTCGATCCGCAAGGTAATGCGACTATGGGTAGTGGCGTAGATAAATATGGCGACGTGCCAACTATTTACGACCTACTTATTGAAGATAAACCTATAGAAGACGTTATCATTAAAGAAACGTCTGGCGAATACCATATGATTGCTGCAAACGGTGATGTAACCGCTGCAGAAGTTAAATTGATGGAATTATTTGCCCGTGAAGTGCGTTTACGTAACGCACTTGAAAAAATTCAGGACCAGTACGAATTTATTTTTATCGACTGTCCACCCTCTCTAAATATGTTAACTGTTAATGCAATGGCCGCAGCTGATTCTATTTTAGTGCCAATGCAGTGTGAGTATTATGCACTTGAAGGGTTAACCGCATTAATGGATACGATTACGCAACTTGCTAAGTTAGTGAATCCTAGCTTACAAATTGAAGGCATACTTCGTACTATGTACGACCCGCGTAACCGTTTGGCTAATGATGTATCAGAACAATTAAAACAACATTTTGGCGATAAAGTATACCGTACGGTGATCCCGCGTAATGTTCGTTTAGCTGAAGCACCTAGTTTTGGTACTCCTGCTATGTACTATGACCGGGCATCAAGTGGCGCTAAAGCGTATTTAGCACTCGCTGGTGAAATGTTACGCAGAAAAGAAAAAACAGCGTCCGTTGTCGCCTAACTTTGAGGTAAAAAAATAACATGTCTGCTAAAAAACGAGGTTTAGGCCGAGGACTCGATGCACTTTTAAGTTCGTCAAAGCCTGCACCAAGCCCAAGCAAGGAACACGACACATCAAACGTTTCTGAGGCTGTGCAAAATGCCGCAGCTAATAATAGTGAATTACAAAAACTCCCAATAGAGTTTTTACACTCTGGTAAATACCAACCTCGTAAAGACATGTCTGAAGAGGCGCTAGAAGAGCTTGCTAGTTCTATTCGCTCACAAGGTATTATTCAACCCATTGTTGTGCGCCCTATTGCACACAATAGTTTTGAAATTATAGCGGGTGAGCGTCGTTGGCGCGCAGCGCAAATAGCTAAGCTTGAAACAGTACCTTGTATTATTAAAGATGTACCTGATGAAGCTGCCGTTGCGATTGCACTGATAGAAAATATTCAGCGTGAAGATTTAAATGCCATGGAAGAAGCAGTTGCACTTAATCGTTTACTAATAGAATTTGAATTAACACATCAGCAAGTAGCAGATGCGGTGGGTAAATCACGTACGACTGTAACTAACTTATTGCGTTTAAATAACTTAAATAGTGATGTAAAAATTCTGTTAGAACATGGCGATATTGAAATGGGCCATGCTCGTTGCCTGTTAGCCCTTGAAGGTGAAGCGCAGTCAGATGCTGCTCGTTTAGCTGTAGCTAAAGCATTAACAGTTCGAGAAACTGAAAAGCTCGTACGCTCAATTTTAGAACCTTTACCTGCTAAAGAAATAACCGAAAAAGATCCAGATGTTAAGCAGTTAGAACAACAACTCGCTGAAAATCTAGGTGCTAAAGTAGAGATTAACTACAATAAAAAAGGTAAAGGTAAACTGGTTATTTCGTATACTAACCTAGATGAACTTGACGGCATTTTAAATCGTATCAATCACGACAATACCCACCATTAGTTTTCTACATGTCTAAAAAGGGACATTTGTAGCTATTTCGTGTTACAAAGCATCTACTCAAGTTGCAAAACTGGCAGGATTAAGTATAATTTCGCCAGTTTTCACACCCTAACAATTAGAACGCAATAAAGGTTAACTAAACGTGACTGATAAGTTAGCGAGTCCATATCGACTTGCCGTATTAAAGTTAATTTGCCTTCAGGGTGTTGTAGCATTAGTTGCTGCTGTAATTATTTTTTTTAGTTCGGGAGTCAATGCCTCGCTTTCATCACTCGCTGGTGGAGCTGTAGCAGTACTTCCGCACTTTGTATTTGCACTTTATGCATTCAGATATATGGGTGCAAGTCGAGCAAATCAAGCGTATGCCTCGTTGAAACGCGGCAACGGATTAAAGTTTATGCTAACAATTGTATTGTTTGCGCTAGTACTGAAGCATTTTCCGGTAATTTTATTACCCTTTTTTAGTACTTATATACTGGCGCTCTTTACTGGATTGTTCGCACCCGTTTTTTTTAAACATTAACTTTTGGGATATAACATGGCAGCAGAAGAAGTTACTCTATCTGGCCATATCCAGCACCATTTGACCAATGCTAAGATGTGTTCGACCGATACAGGTCTCGCCTTCAATAAAGCATGTACGGACAGTGGATTCTGGACATGGCATATAGATACCCTTGCATGGTCTATCGGTTTAGGTCTTATATTTTTATGGATCTTTCGTAGTGCCGCTAAAAAATCAACACTAGGTGTACCTGGGAAATTTCAGTGTTTTATTGAAATAATCGTAGAATTCGTTGGTGACAACGTACGCGATACTTTCCATGGTAAAAGCAAGCTTATTGCACCATTAGCCTTAACGATTTTCGTTTGGGTGTTCTTAATGAACTTAATGGATTTAATACCAGTTGATTTCATTCCAGCACTTGCAGGTTTCGTTGGTGAGACTGCATTTGGTATGGATTCACACGATGTGTACATGAAAATTGTACCTACTACCGATATTAATATGACTTCAGCGCTAGCGCTGGGTGTATTTATACTAATGGTTGGCTTTTCAATCAAAATAAAAGGTATTGGCGGGTTTATTAAAGAGTTAACGCTTCATCCGTTCAGCTCAAATAACATGTTTGTTCAAATTATTTTGATACCATTTAACTTATTACTTGAACTGATTGCACTCGTTTCTAAACCGTTTTCATTAGCACTACGTTTGTTTGGTAACTTATATGCTGGTGAGTTGATTTTCATCTTGATCGGCGCTATCGGTTTTATGCAACTACCGTTGCACTTTGTTTGGGCTGTATTCCATATTCTAGTTATTACATTACAAGCATTCTTATTCATGATGCTTACGATTGTATACCTAAGCATGGCAAGTTCAGATAATCACTAATTTTTAGATTTACAATTTTACTTTTACTTTTAACTTTACAATTGAAACTTTGGAGAAATAAATGGAAGCTTTAGAATTATTAACAGGCTTAAAATACATCGCAGTAGCTTTACTAATCGGTTTTGGTGCAATCGGCACAGCAATCGGTTTTGGTAACATGGGCGGTAAATTCCTTGAAGCATGTGCGCGTCAACCTGAGCTTGCACCTTCGCTACAAGTTAAGATGTTTATTCTTGCTGGTCTAATCGATGCTGTAGCAATGATTGGTGTTGGTATCGCTATGGTATTGTTGTTCGTACTTTAATTTTATTCTTTGAACAGCTTACTATTTAAGGAGGAGCGGTTGTGAATTTAAACGCCACTCTTATCGGTGAATTGATTGCGTTTACGGTGTTCGTATTATTTTGTATGAAATACGTATGGCCACCACTAAACGGTGCAATTGAAGCTCGCCAGAAAAAAATCGAAGATGGTTTAGCTGCCTCTGATAGAGCCGAAAAAGACTTAGAACTTGCGCAAAAGAAAGCTGCTGAACAGCTTAAAGATGCAAAAGCTCAAGCGGCTGATATCATTGATCAAGCTAAAAAGCGTGCAGTGCTAATTGTTGACGAAGAAACACTTCGTGGTCAACAAGAGCGTGAAAGTATCATTGCTCAAGGGCACTCTGAAGTTGAGTCTGAACGTAATCGCATAACAGAAGAACTACGTAAGCAAGTAGCAACTCTGGCAGTGATTGGCGCAGAACGTATTTTAGAGCGTGAAATTAATCAAGCCGCACATAGTGACATCGTTGAAAAACTTGTCGCTGAGCTGTAATTAGGAGGGTATGAGCATGTCTAATTTGACTACTATCGCTCGCCCATACGCTAAAGCGGCTTTTGAACTTGCCGTTGAGAAAGGCACTCTAGAAAGCTGGAATGATATGTTGTTCTTTGCAGGCCATGTAGCCAGCAATGAGCAAGCATCGTCTGTTTTAGCGAGTATGCCTACAGCTACTGCACAAGCTGAATTATTTATTCAACTTTGTGCTGAGCAGCTCAACGAACAAGGTCAGAACCTAGTTAAGGTGATGGCTGAAAATGGACGTTTGACAGCTCTACCTGAAGTTGCACAGTTATTTGCTGAATTTAAAGCAGAATACGATAAAGAAATCGAAGTAGATGTGATTTCTGCAACTCCTCTTGTTGCTGCGCAACAAGAGTCATTGGTAGCGGCACTTGAAAAACGTTTCGCACGCAAAGTTAAGCTGAATTGTAGTGAAGACGCGTCAGTGGTTGGTGGACTTATTATTAGGTCTGGCGACACTGTAATCGACGGTACTATTCGCGGTAAATTAAACCGCTTAGCTACAACACTACAATCGTAATTGGGAAAAAGAGCATGCAACTTAATTCCACTGAAATTTCAGATCTGATCAAACAACGTATTGAGAAGTTCGAAGTTGTAAGTGAAGCTCGTAACGAAGGTACTATTGTATCTGTTACTGACGGTATCATCCGCATCCACGGTCTTGCTGACTGTATGCAAGGTGAAATGATTGAGCTTCCTGGCAGCCGTTATGCTATCGCACTAAACCTTGAGCGCGACTCAATTGGTGCAGTAGTAATGGGTCCGTACGCTGACCTTACTGAAGGCGTAAAAGTATATACAACTGGTCGTATTTTAGAAGTTCCTGTTGGTCCTGGTTTACTTGGTCGTGTTGTAAACACACTAGGTGCTCCAATCGATGGTAAAGGCGCTCTAGATAACGACGGGTTTGAACCTGTAGAAAAAATTGCACCAGGTGTAATCGAGCGTAAATCTGTAGATGAGCCAGTTCAAACTGGTTATAAATCTATTGATGCGATGATTCCAGTTGGTCGTGGTCAACGTGAACTTATCATTGGTGACCGCCAAACAGGTAAAACTGCACTAGCAATCGATGCAATCATCAATCAAAAAGACACAGGCGTTAAGTGTGTGTACGTTGCGATTGGTCAAAAAGCATCTACTATTGCAAACGTAGTTCGTAAATTAGAAGAGCATGGTGCACTAGCAAATACTATCGTAGTTGTTGCATCTGCTTCTGAATCTGCGGCACTTCAGTACTTAGCACCGTTCGCGGGCTGTACTATGGGTGAATACTTCCGTGACCGTGGTGAAAACGCATTAATCGTATATGATGATTTGTCTAAGCAAGCAGTTGCTTACCGTCAAATTTCATTACTACTTAAGCGTCCACCAGGCCGTGAAGCATACCCAGGTGACGTATTCTACCTTCACTCTCGTCTTTTAGAGCGTGCATCGCGTGTAAACGCAGATTACGTTGAAAAGTTCACTAATGGTGAAGTGAAAGGTAAAACTGGTTCATTGACGGCATTGCCAATCATTGAAACTCAAGGCGGCGACGTTTCTGCGTTCGTACCGACTAACGTTATCTCTATCACCGATGGTCAGATCTTCTTAGAAACTGACTTATTCAACTCAGGTATCCGTCCGGCAGTAAATGCTGGTATCTCGGTATCGCGTGTTGGTGGTGCTGCACAAACTAAAATCGTTAAGAAACTAGGTGGCGGTATTCGTCTAGCCCTAGCTCAGTACCGTGAATTAGCTGCGTTCTCGCAGTTCGCGTCTGACCTTGATGATGCAACTCGTGCTCAACTTGAGCATGGTGAGCGTGTAACAGAGCTAATGAAGCAGAAACAGTACGCGCCAATGTCTGTTGCTGATATGTCTTTGTCGTTATTTGCTGCTGAAAAAGGCTTCCTTCAAGACATCGAAATCGCGAAAATCGGTGACTTTGAAGCAGCTTTACTTTCGTATGCAAATAGCACATACGCAGAGCTTGTGGCTCAAATCAATGAAACTGGTAACTTAAATGCCGAGATCGAAGCGCAGCTTAAAGAACTTCTAACGAAGTTCAAGTCTACGCAAACTTGGTAATTTAGTTATTAATGGTGCGCTTTAGGAAACTAAAGCACACCTTGATTCGGAGAGAGAGTCATGGCCAGCGGAAAAGAGATTAAAAGCAAGATCGGGAGTATTAAAAATACTCAAAAGATCACTAGCGCAATGGAAATGGTTGCTGCGTCTAAAATGAAAAGGGCGCAAGAACGCGTTGCTTCAAGCCGTCCATACGCTGACAAATTACGTGAAGTAATTGGTCGTGTTGCTCAAGCAAATCTTGATTTTACTCACCCGTTCTTAAAAGATCGTGAAGTGAAACGAGTTGGTTATATTGTTATCTCTACAGACCGTGGTCTGTGTGGCGGTCTAAACTCAAACGAGTTTAAGAAAGTTGCACTTGATGTTAAAGCGTGGAAAGAAAAAGGTGTTGATGCTGAATTTGCTACTTTAGGTAGTAAAGCAGCTGGCTTCTTTCAACGTTTTGGTGGTCAACTACTCGCTAAAAAAGCGGGCCTAGGAGATAAACCTTCAGTACAAGACGTTATTGGTCCTGTAAAAGTTATGCTTGATGCATTTTCTGAAGGCAAAATAGACCGTTTATTCTTGGTATATAACAAATTCGTTAATACCATGAGGCAAGAGCCAATTATAGATCAGTTACTCCCTTTGCCAAAAGCTGAAGAAGAAGTATCTGCTCACACATGGGATTACTTATACGAGCCAAATCCAGAGGCTATTTTAGAGTCTTTGTTAGTACGCTTTATTGAGTCTCAAGCATACCAAGGTGTGGTAGAAAATGCTGCCTCTGAACAGGCTGCTCGTATGGTTGCAATGAAAGCTGCAACTGATAACGCAGGTGACCTTATGGACGAGCTACAGCTTGTTTATAACAAGGCTCGCCAAGCAGCAATCACACAAGAAATTAGTGAGATTTGTTCTGGCTCAGCAGCAGTTTAATGCTTCGGGTAAAGATTAACGAGAGGAATAGACATGAGTTTAGGTAAGGTCGTCCAAATTATCGGCGCCGTTGTGGATATTGAATTTCCACAAGATAGCGTGCCAGCGGTATACCACGCACTAAGAGTAACAGATGGCGATTTAGCTGGTTTGACTCTAGAAGTTCAACAACAGCTAGGTGGCGGTGTAGTGCGTACTATCGCTATGGGTACTACTGATGGTTTACGTCGTAGTGCTTTAGTTATGAATACAGGTGAATCGATTCAAGTTCCAGTTGGTAAAGCAACACTTGGTCGTATCATGAACGTACTTGGTGAGCCAATCGATGAAGCGGGTCCAATCGGCGAAGAAGACCGTATGTCTATTCACCGTGCAGCACCTTCATACGAAGAGCAATCAAGTTCAGTTGAACTTTTAGAAACTGGTATCAAGGTTATCGACCTTGTATGTCCGTTTGCTAAAGGTGGTAAAGTTGGTTTATTCGGTGGTGCCGGTGTTGGTAAAACTGTAAACATGATGGAACTTATCCGTAACATCGCAATCGAGCACAGTGGCTACTCAGTATTCGCAGGTGTTGGTGAGCGTACACGTGAGGGTAACGATTTCTACCATGAGATGAACGATTCAAACGTACTTGATAAAGTATCGCTTGTATACGGTCAGATGAACGAGCCTCCTGGTAACCGTTTACGCGTAGCGTTAACTGGTCTTACTATGGCTGAAAAGTTCCGTGATGAAGGTCGCGATGTACTTTTCTTCGTAGATAACATCTACCGTTATACTCTTGCTGGTACAGAAGTATCTGCACTACTTGGTCGTATGCCATCAGCGGTAGGTTACCAGCCTACACTTGCTGAAGAAATGGGTGTGCTTCAAGAGCGTATCGCTTCTACTAAGACGGGTTCAATTACATCAATCCAAGCGGTATACGTACCTGCGGATGATTTAACGGATCCATCTCCAGCAACTACCTTTGCTCACTTAGACGCAACAGTAGTACTTTCACGTGATATCGCATCACTTGGTATCTACCCAGCGGTAGACCCACTTGATTCATCTTCACGTCAACTTGACCCACAAGTAATTGGTCAAGAGCACTACGATACAGCACGTGGCGTTCAAACAGTTCTTCAGCGTTATAAAGAACTTAAAGACATCATTGCAATCCTAGGTATGGACGAGCTTTCTGACGAAGATAAGCAACTTGTATCTCGTGCACGTAAAATCCAACGTTTCCTATCTCAGCCATTCTTCGTGGCAGAGGTGTTTACAGGCGCGTCTGGTAAATACGTATCACTAAAAGATACAATTTCTGGCTTTAAAGGCATCTTAAACGGTGAATTTGATGATATGCCAGAGCAAGCGTTCTACATGGTTGGCTCTATCGAAGAAGCTCAAGAAAAAGCCAAAGGCATGTAACTAGGAGGGTAGTATGACAGCTATGACTGTACATCTTGACGTAGTAAGCGCTGAGCAGAGTTTGTTCTCTGGTCTTGTTGAATCGATTCAAGTATCTGGTAGTGAAGGCGAGCTGGGTGTAAACCTAGGCCATGCTCCACTACTAACTGCCCTTAAACCTGGTATGGTACGTTTAGTTAAGCAATTTGGTCACGAAGATGTGATATATGTTGCTGGCGGTACATTAGAAGTTCAACCAAATCACATCACGATTCTTGCAGATACTGCGGTTCGTGGTGAAGATTTAGATGAAGATTCTGTACAAAAGGCTAAACGTGAAGCTGAAGAACATATGGCGAATTCGTCAGCTGTTGAGTTTGATTATCAGCAAGCGGCTACGCGACTGGCAGAAGCAGTTGCTCAGTTACGCGTAATTCAGCAATTACGTCACAAGTAAGCCTATCCGGTTTGTAAAAAGCCCACTATAAGTGGGCTTTTTTGTGCCTGTTACTTTTGTATTTACACTAAATACCTTAGTCCGATTATTATCTACACTTTTACACTTTTACACTTATATCCTGCCGGAATCCTCGCTACAATAACGCCATTCAATTAAGTGTGTTTTTCAGTCAAGATTCAGTACGAATAAACTAACCTACTGAGTATCTGCACAAGAAGTGATTTATGTAATCTTCTGCACAAACATAATACTTATTTAGCTAAAACAACGGAAAAAGGAAATTGTTTTAATGGCTCTAACAACTGTTATTCTTGCTGCGGGTAAAGGTACTCGCATGCGCTCTGCTCTACCTAAAGTTTTGCACAAAGTTGCTGGCAAACCAATGGTACAGCACGTTATTGATAATGCGATGGCATTAGGTGCAACGACTACAAACCTAGTTTATGGACACGGCGGCGAACTATTACAACAACAACTTGCCGATAACAATGTAAATTGGGTACTTCAAGCTGAACAACTTGGTACTGGCCACGCAGTAGCGCAAGCCAACTCTCATGTTAATGATGAAGACACGGTATTAATTTTATACGGTGATGTACCACTAACAAAGCAATCAACACTAGAGCGTTTATTAGCCGCAACACCTAAAAATGGTTTAGCTGTATTAACGGTAAATTTGGTAAACCCAAATGGCTATGGTCGAATGCTTCGTGCTGGTGGTAAGTTAGTTGGTATTGTTGAGCAAAAAGATTCAAGCCCAGAACAGTTACTTATTAACGAAGTAAATACAGGCATTATGGCTGTTAACGGTAAGCTATTAAAAACATGGTTAGGTAACTTATCTAACAATAATGCACAAGGCGAGTACTACTTAACAGATATCGTTGCAATGGCTCACAGTGAAGGCGTAGAAATCACTTCAGCTCAGCCAGACCATGCAATGGAAGTTGAGGGCGCAAATAACCGCGTACAACTTGCAGGCTTAGAGCGCGCTTACCAAGCATGGCAAGCAGAAGAGTTAATGTTAAATGGCGCAACACTTGCTGACCCTGCGCGTATTGATGTGCGAGGAACAGTTACCACCGGTGAAGATGTACTTATCGACGTAAACGTTATTTTTGAAGGCACGGTCACGCTTGGTAACAATGTACAAATAGGTCCTAACTGTGTCCTTAAAAATTGTAGTATTGGTGATAACGTTATTATTAAAGCTAATACGCTGATTGAAGATGCCACAGTTGCAGATAAGTGTACGCTTGGTCCTTATGCTCGCCTTCGCCCAGGCGCTGTAATGGAAGAAGACTCACACATTGGTAACTTTGTTGAGATGAAAAAAACCCGACTAGGTAAAGGCTCTAAAGCCAACCACTTAAGTTATTTAGGTGATGCTGAAATTGGCGAAAAAGTGAATATTGGCGCTGGCACTATTACCTGTAACTACGATGGTGTTAACAAAGCAAAAACTATTATTGGCGATAATGCCTTTATTGGTTCTAATTCATCACTCGTTGCCCCAGTAAATATAGGCGCAACTGCAACAATTGGTGCAGGCTCTGTGATCACCAGTACCGTTGAAGATGACCAATTAGCAATAGCACGCTCTAAACAGCGTAATTTAACGGGTTGGAAACGCCCAGTTAAAAAATAACAATAGAGGCTACTTAGGTAGCCTTTTTTATTTTAGCTGAAGTTTAAATTGCTCTTTATAGCGTCTAGACAAGTTAAGTACTTTACCTGTTGTTAGTTTTATTTCACTGTCCCCACTGGGTAGTGGTGTAATGGACTCCACTTTATCGAGTTTTACGCCATGGCTGCGGTGAATTCTACAAAACCCCTGCACTTCAAGTTGTTTACTTAATGCTGTAAGCGTTGCCCTTAACGGATATATACGTGAGCCTATATGTAGGTTTACATAATTACCCGACGATTCAAGCCAATCAACATCCTCTATTTTTATAATGAATTCTTTTCCGAGCTTTTTAACTAATAGGCGGTTTATGGTCGATGTTGTTTGCTGCTCATTTTCTTCAATTGAAGAGGCTTCACCTAGTAACTGCTGCACCACATATTGATATACTTTGATAAGTACGATGAAAAACACAAAGCTTATAGCGTCTTTCTGGTATTCATAAATAAGCTCAAACCAGCTAAGTCCAAAGTTGTAAGACCCATCATTCAACAAATATATGAATTTACGAACCCCTACCATAATACCAACGTGTAACACGCTAAATATAATAGAGGCACCAAAGTACATACCTAATGAGGCCGTAATATTTTGCCAATTAAAAGATAAGTGTCTTAAAAACCAAATTAAAATAGGGAATATAAGCAAAGTACTCAAGGCACTTGAATACTCCCAAACAAATGGCTCCCACATTAAAAAAGTTAAAGCCCCTTCTCTTTGGGCTTCCATTATTTGGGTTGTAGCATTTACTGTATTATTAATTAATACGTAAGCACACAGTAATACTGATGCGTAAATGCTTTGAAAACGTTGAAAGTGCTGTAGGTTCATAAATGTATGCTTATTGCTGATGTGGCACGCTTATCCCTGTATACCACCTTTTATCACTATTGCTTGTAATATAAGCACTTATAGATAGTTTTAGCGAGAGCTTTAGGTATGAATAGCGCATAGCATACATAAAGTAGTAAAAGCATGAGCACTCAAGTACAACAACCTTCATTAGTTAATTCGCGTAAATATTATCTTGATTGGCTTAGGGTAATCGCATTTGCGTCGCTAACTTTTTATCACATTGGCATGTTGTATAGCGAAAACTGGGGGTTTCATTTTAAGAGTAATTATACATCACAGTATGTTGAATATTTAATGTTGGTGTTTTCACCTTGGCGCATGTTACTCATTTGGTTTATATCGGGCGTAGCACTGCGTTTTATGATTGATAAAGTAAGCAGCTTTAAGTCTTGGTTACATTTCACCTTATACCGCTCTATTTTTTTACTATTACCCTTGCTGGTGGGGTTATGGCTAATAGTGCCTTTACAGCTGTTTGCAGAAATGTCACAGCAAGGTGTTATTGATATTAGCTATTGGCAATTTTATTTAGCTTTTATAGAGACGAACAATACGCTTTTTATTAATTATCAGTCTGGAGTGTGGCCGAATGTGGATGTAAATCACTTATGGTATTTGCGCTCGTTGTGGCAATTTATGCTGATCATTATTGTTTTAACTCTTTTTGCACGCTTGCCCTTTATTGCGCCTTTAAAAACATTTGTTAAAGGGGGTATGTCATTTGGGTTTTTAATTACCTTGCTCATTATTGCCACACTATTTACAAGCCATTACTTAACTGGCGATTCAATCAGAGAGACTAACGGCTTAATACTGCTACTCTCAGGATACATACTTGCTAAAAACACTTACTTTTGGAACTGCTTAAATAAAAACTTGGTATTACTGGCTTTGAGTTTTGCGGTTTTGTTTGTACTTATAATATTAAGTTATCAGAAGGTGTTTACTCTTCCTCATTTTATTTTAATCGGTAGCTACAATATTCAACGTGTTGTAGGTGTATTTTTTGTACTTGCGCTCGCTCGTCGATTTTTAAATTTTAATACTTACTATTTAAAACAGCTCAATGTATGGGTGTTTCCCTTTTATTTATTGCATCAAAGCATTTTGATTGTTTTGTGTTTTTTACTACAGCCTTTAAGTTTAGGGCCTGTTGCTGAGCCATTCATCATTATTACAGGGACTTGGTCTTTTTGCGGTGTTATTACATGGGGTATTACACGTACTGATGTACTTAGACCTTTGCTAGGGGTTGCAATTAAACGAAATTATTCCCCGACTGTAAAAACGATTGGCTATACGGCCGCTTTAATTCTAATAACTCCGCTAGCGTATAAGCTAATTACTTAGGCTAAGGGGCTGTATTAAAACTGCCATAATCTTGTCATGCCTGTGTGTTGATATTTAGCAAATACAATACTAAGGAAAATTACATGTTTAAAAAATCAATTATTGCGCTGTCACTTATATCTGTTCTTACTGGTTGCTCACTTGATGGTGACGATGGTCAAAACGGCTCTCAAGGATTACAGGGAGAACAAGGCACAGGTGGGACTAATGGGTTAAATGGTATAAATGCCAATTCAGCATTAAATATTAACCTTGTGGGTAGAGGTGTATTAAATGCACAAAGCCCAGAAGGTGCAGCTGAAATAGTTGCATATCAAGCATCTAAAAAATGGATTTACGCTATTAACAGTTCAGGTGATGACGCTGTTATTAATATTTTACCCGCAGACACCTTTGATACTGCCGCACTCGTTAAAGATAACGAAGGGGTTATAAACGGCACAAATTTAACATCCGTTATTACGTTGCCTTTAAACGAGTTTACCCAAGGCGATGCAAACAGCATTGCTATTGATGAAAATAACAATCTACTTGCAGTGGCAATGGCTGCTGAAAGCACGGGTGATGCAGGTCAAATTGCTTTTTACGATATAAGCGGCGACTCACCTGTATTTATTAAAAATGTTACAGTCGGATTTTTACCAGACATGGTGACGTTCACCCATGATGGCGCAAAGGCAGTGGTTGCTAACGAAGGTGAACCAAGTGGCGACTACAGCGTAGATCCTGAAGGTTCTATTAGTATTATCGATATAACAAATAATGTAATAGCCGATACAGCAATAAATATTGATTTTAAAGCCTATAACAACAAACAAACCGAACTAGAAGCGCAAGGGGGAGTTTTTGCAAACCCAAATGGTCGTACTATTAACGGTAATCTAATAAATACCACCGTAGCTATGGATTTAGAGCCCGAGTACGTTAGCATTTCTAAAGATAACAAATATGCTTATGTATCTATTCAAGAAAACAATGCACTTGCAATAGTTAACCTACAAGACAACAGTCTTGAGCTAAAGGGCTTAGGCTTTAAAGATTGGTCAAGCTTACAACTTGATGCCTCAGATAAAGACGGCGGCGTGAATTTTAAATCATACCCAGGGCTCTATGGTATGTACCAGCCCGATACTATCTCAAGCTTTAGTTGGAAAGGCGCTAACTTTATAGTTACTGCCAACGAAGGTGACACAAGAGAATACTTTTTTGATACAACGGATGAAGCAGACTGTATAGCAAAGGGCGGGCTTGATTACGATAAAGACGATGGCTGCTTAGCTTATATAGATGAAAGCCGCGTTGAAGACTTAACGCTTGCTGCTAATTTTGATTACTTAAATAATGACGATGATGATATTGGTCGCTTAAAAGTAACAACAATAAAAGGCGATACCAATAACGACGGACAATACGAATCGCTTTACGGCTATGGCGCACGTTCTTTTACTATTTGGGATAGCAATGGGCTGGTGGTTTTTGATTCAGGTGACGATATAGCACGTATAACAGCATCTGTGCATGGTGAATCATTTAACAATAATGAAGATGAAAACAAAGGTGACTCACGTTCAGATGATAAAGGCGCAGAGCCTGAAGCGCTGACTATTGGTAAAATTGACGATCGTACATTTGCTTTTGTTGGATTAGAACGTATGGGCGGCATTATGGTTTACGACATTACTAATCCATACAATGTGCAATTTGAAGACTACTTCTATAATCGAGGCTTAATCAAAGGAGCTAATATTACAGGCGATTTAGCGCCTGAGGGAATGGTATTCGTTTCAGCAGAGCAAAGTGCAACAAGAAATCCACTCTTAATTGTTGGAAATGAAATATCAGGCTCTATTGCCGTATGGGAAATAGCATCTAAATAAATCTTTAATTTTAAATAAAGCTGTGTGTTGTTTGTTTAACATACAGCTTAGTTTAAACCTTACTAATACATCATCAATTGATACATAAATTATGAGTATTTTTTAAACTAAAAGTATCCTGCAGCCCTCTATTTGTATAGCTTTCATACTAAATTCATTTAATTGTCAAAAAGCTGAAATAAAACATTGACCCCCGCTCGAATCTCCCTATAATGCGACCCCACTGAGACAGGAAACGCCAACGCATAGCGAGGCACGAACTACTCAGAGAGTTAAATAAAACTTCGGTTTTAAATTATCTAAAAAGAAAGTTTAAAACTAAGTGTTGACTCAAAAAATAAAGGGTGTATTATTCGCATCCCTTGAGGCGCTAAAGCGACTCAAAACGTTCTTTAACAATATAAAGCAATCATCTGTGTGGGCACTCGTACAGATTGAGTTCTAACAGCCAAACTACTTAGGTAGCGAGGCAAACAAATTAGAGTCTCAATTGAAAACTGAGTGACCAACAGAATAGTTATTTCGGTAATTATTCGGCACAGTCAATTCAATATCGAAAGATATTAAAATAAATTCAGAATTCATTGAGCTGTCGAAAGACATAAAACTTTTTAATTGAAGAGTTTGATCATGGCTCAGATTGAACGCTGGCGGCAGGCCTAACACATGCAAGTCGAGCGGTAACAGAAAGTAGCTTGCTACTTTGCTGACGAGCGGCGGACGGGTGAGTAATGCTTGGGAACATGCCTTGAGGTGGGGGACAACAGTTGGAAACGACTGCTAATACCGCATAATGTCTACGGACCAAAGGGGGCTTCGGCTCTCGCCTTTAGATTGGCCCAAGTGGGATTAGCTAGTTGGTGAGGTAATGGCTCACCAAGGCGACGATCCCTAGCTGGTTTGAGAGGATGATCAGCCACACTGGGACTGAGACACGGCCCAGACTCCTACGGGAGGCAGCAGTGGGGAATATTGCACAATGGGCGCAAGCCTGATGCAGCCATGCCGCGTGTGTGAAGAAGGCCTTCGGGTTGTAAAGCACTTTCAGTCAGGAGGAAAGCGTGGTGGTTAATACCCATCATGTGTGACGTTACTGACAGAAGAAGCACCGGCTAACTCCGTGCCAGCAGCCGCGGTAATACGGAGGGTGCGAGCGTTAATCGGAATTACTGGGCGTAAAGCGTACGCAGGCGGTTTGTTAAGCGAGATGTGAAAGCCCCGGGCTCAACCTGGGAACTGCATTTCGAACTGGCAAACTAGAGTGTGATAGAGGGTGGTAGAATTTCAGGTGTAGCGGTGAAATGCGTAGAGATCTGAAGGAATACCGATGGCGAAGGCAGCCACCTGGGTCAACACTGACGCTCATGTACGAAAGCGTGGGGAGCAAACGGGATTAGATACCCCGGTAGTCCACGCCGTAAACGATGTCTACTAGAAGCTCGGAGCCTCGGTTCTGTTTTTCAAAGCTAACGCATTAAGTAGACCGCCTGGGGAGTACGGCCGCAAGGTTAAAACTCAAATGAATTGACGGGGGCCCGCACAAGCGGTGGAGCATGTGGTTTAATTCGATGCAACGCGAAGAACCTTACCTACACTTGACATACAGAGAACTTACCAGAGATGGTTTGGTGCCTTCGGGAACTCTGATACAGGTGCTGCATGGCTGTCGTCAGCTCGTGTTGTGAGATGTTGGGTTAAGTCCCGCAACGAGCGCAACCCCTATCCTTAGTTGCTAGCAGGTAATGCTGAGAACTCTAAGGAGACTGCCGGTGATAAACCGGAGGAAGGTGGGGACGACGTCAAGTCATCATGGCCCTTACGTGTAGGGCTACACACGTGCTACAATGGCGCATACAGAGTGCTGCGAACTCGCGAGAGTAAGCGAATCACTTAAAGTGCGTCGTAGTCCGGATTGGAGTCTGCAACTCGACTCCATGAAGTCGGAATCGCTAGTAATCGCGTATCAGAATGACGCGGTGAATACGTTCCCGGGCCTTGTACACACCGCCCGTCACACCATGGGAGTGGGTTGCTCCAGAAGTAGATAGTCTAACCCTCGGGAGGACGTTTACCACGGAGTGATTCATGACTGGGGTGAAGTCGTAACAAGGTAGCCCTAGGGGAACCTGGGGCTGGATCACCTCCTTATACGATTTAGAACTTATTTGTTCGTAGTGTCCACACAGATGATTGTTA
>NZ_AUTR01000048.1:0-1994 GCF_000497875.1 Pseudoalteromonas sp. S8-8 | reverse complement strand
TGTATCTATCAGAATTTTATTATCAGCTTTTCCAAATTTTTAAAGAGCAAGAGATGTAAAAACTTCTCAAAATTAAACACACTCTATTCTCAGGCGGTTAATGGCCTGATAAAGAATATTTATTTTTAAGAAGTAAGTGGTGGAGCTAAGCAGGATCGAACTGCTGACCTCCTGCGTGCAAGGCAGGCGCTCTCCCAGCTGAGCTATAGCCCCACATATGCTGGTACTTATTGTTTTAACCATCTTCTTAATTAGATAAGAAGTGGTGGGTCTGAGTAGATTTGAACTACCGACCTCACCCTTATCAGGGGTGCGCTCTAACCAGCTGAGCTACAGACCCAAAACAATAAGTGTTGTTCTCTTTACAATAACAATCATCTGTGTGGACACTACGAACAAATAAGTTCTAAATCGTATAAGGAGGTGATCCAGCCCCAGGTTCCCCTAGGGCTACCTTGTTACGACTTCACCCCAGTCATGAATCACTCCGTGGTAAACGTCCTCCCGAGGGTTAGACTATCTACTTCTGGAGCAACCCACTCCCATGGTGTGACGGGCGGTGTGTACAAGGCCCGGGAACGTATTCACCGCGTCATTCTGATACGCGATTACTAGCGATTCCGACTTCATGGAGTCGAGTTGCAGACTCCAATCCGGACTACGACGCACTTTAAGTGATTCGCTTACTCTCGCGAGTTCGCAGCACTCTGTATGCGCCATTGTAGCACGTGTGTAGCCCTACACGTAAGGGCCATGATGACTTGACGTCGTCCCCACCTTCCTCCGGTTTATCACCGGCAGTCTCCTTAGAGTTCTCAGCATTACCTGCTAGCAACTAAGGATAGGGGTTGCGCTCGTTGCGGGACTTAACCCAACATCTCACAACACGAGCTGACGACAGCCATGCAGCACCTGTATCAGAGTTCCCGAAGGCACCAAACCATCTCTGGTAAGTTCTCTGTATGTCAAGTGTAGGTAAGGTTCTTCGCGTTGCATCGAATTAAACCACATGCTCCACCGCTTGTGCGGGCCCCCGTCAATTCATTTGAGTTTTAACCTTGCGGCCGTACTCCCCAGGCGGTCTACTTAATGCGTTAGCTTTGAAAAACAGAACCGAGGCTCCGAGCTTCTAGTAGACATCGTTTACGGCGTGGACTACCGGGGTATCTAATCCCGTTTGCTCCCCACGCTTTCGTACATGAGCGTCAGTGTTGACCCAGGTGGCTGCCTTCGCCATCGGTATTCCTTCAGATCTCTACGCATTTCACCGCTACACCTGAAATTCTACCACCCTCTATCACACTCTAGTTTGCCAGTTCGAAATGCAGTTCCCAGGTTGAGCCCGGGGCTTTCACATCTCGCTTAACAAACCGCCTGCGTACGCTTTACGCCCAGTAATTCCGATTAACGCTCGCACCCTCCGTATTACCGCGGCTGCTGGCACGGAGTTAGCCGGTGCTTCTTCTGTCAGTAACGTCACACATGATGGGTATTAACCACCACGCTTTCCTCCTGACTGAAAGTGCTTTACAACCCGAAGGCCTTCTTCACACACGCGGCATGGCTGCATCAGGCTTGCGCCCATTGTGCAATATTCCCCACTGCTGCCTCCCGTAGGAGTCTGGGCCGTGTCTCAGTCCCAGTGTGGCTGATCATCCTCTCAAACCAGCTAGGGATCGTCGCCTTGGTGAGCCATTACCTCACCAACTAGCTAATCCCACTTGGGCCAATCTAAAGGCGAGAGCCGAAGCCCCCTTTGGTCCGTAGACATTATGCGGTATTAGCAGTCGTTTCCAACTGTTGTCCCCCACCTCAAGGCATGTTCCCAAGCATTACTCACCCGTCCGCCGCTCGTCAGCAAAGTAGCAAGCTACTTTCTGTTACCGCTCGACTTGCATGTGTTAGGCCTGCCGCCAGCGTTCAATCTGAGCCATGATCAAACTCTTCAATTAAAAAGTTTTATGTCTTTCGACAGCTCAATGAATTCTGAATTT
>NZ_AUTR01000047.1:0-89195 GCF_000497875.1 Pseudoalteromonas sp. S8-8 | reverse complement strand
TAACGTCTTAGTATTTATACGTTACGTTGTTTGTATCGTATAAATACCTTGTTGAACGAAGCATGCTCCTCACTCAACGTTTTTATTGGTATGTTTAATGCTATAGGAATTCTCTTTTTTAGGGAAGTTGTCGATTGCAGTTTTATTGGACACCCTTTTACTACTAAACGGGTTAATTACTGTTTATTAATTACATTTCTACGTTCTTTTATATCGTTTCTGCCTGCTTATTGTCTTCTGTCATCCTTTTTATTTATTTTAGGCAACACCGCATTTAAGCTGATCTTCTGTCACACCAACTTATTTAACGAATTGTTTTTAAGTGTTCGACTTACTACTCAACCACTATTCATTATTATGCCTCCCGTCGCTAGGCCGTCTATTTTTGCATCCTTTATACAGAGGCTTTTCATTATCAACTGCCCTTGCTTACATGATGGGCACGGCCAATTAACTCTCATCGCACCTGTTGTATCTGACTTTCCCTTATTTTTAGTCTCATGCTTGTCTGTTTGTGCGCTGATAATACCCCGTTTCTTTGCTCTACACGCACTGGCTAAAAACCCGTAGTGCCGTATTCGCATAAACCCACTTGGGAGCACATGCAGTAAATAGCGCCTAATAAATTCTATGCCTGTTAATGTCATTCGCTTTATTTTGCTGTCTCGGTAGTCTTTATAACTAAACGTGACATCATCTTTTGTTACTTGCTTAAGCCGTCCTTCATGCAACATGCCTTTACGTGTGTAGCGTCCAAGGTATTTCAACACCGTTTTCGCTTCGGTCAAATTCACTTTGCTGTGTACACACCATGATTTTGTCATTAACAATTCGTTTTGAGGTATCGTTAGTTTATGCGCCCTAATGGCTGCTAGCATTTTTGCTCTAAACACGGTTGCTAAGGCTTTTACTGCAAATAAATACGGCTTTTTAACACCCCGCCACTCACCTGACGATGTTAATACGCCACCTGGAATTAAACAGTGCAAATGAATATGTTGAGCAAGGCTTTGCCCCCATGTATGTAAGACCGCAGTCATTCCTAACGTGCCTTGTAGCTGTTTTTTACGCTGCGCAAACTGACTAAGGGTTTGCCATACAGCATGAAATAAACAGCTGTAAATCTCACGCGGATATTGCCTTGCTAATCCATTTAGTTCATGAGGGAGTGTAAATACCAGATGAAAATAAGGCGCATTGATGACATCCTTACTTTGTTGTTCACTCCATTGATCGCTAACATGCCCTTGGCACTGCGGACAGTGTCTATCTCTGCATGCGCAGTACACCGTTTTATTATGATCGCAGCGATCACACTGCCATTGCTGAGCGCCTAACTTTACGGTTCGACAGTCCTGTATATGCTGACACACTCGCTGTTGTTGATAGGTTAATGCATGGACTTTTTTATAGTGACTGAGGTGTTGCGCTAAGACATCCGCGACATGATGCATTGTTGCCATCTTAATCCTCCTCCCACGCAGCCATTAAATCATGGCTACTATGTGCCATCTCTGGCAACCAATGCAAATAACGCTCTGTCGTACGAATACTCGTATGTCCGAGCTGTTTTTGTAACTGATGAAGCGGCATACCAGCTTCAATTTGATGTGTAGCATAAGCATGGCGCAAGCTATGCGCGGATACATTTTTTGTAATTTCAGCACGCGTTACCGCACGTTTTAATCCACGACTAAACGTTTTTGCATCAATCGCTTTTTCTTTATCCCAGTTGGTACAAAACAGTATACTGCCAAGGGAAAAGCCTGCTATGTAAGCGTTTAACCGCCTTGCTGCACTTTTAGGTAATATGACACGACGGTCTTTATTGCCTTTTCCTGCTCTAACCCATAGGCAGTCTTGGCTAAATTCAATATCAACAACCCGTAAATTCAGTAATTCACTTATTCTGAGCCCACACCCATAGCAAATACAAAGCATGACTTTTTGCTGTGCAGATGCCATATTTAAGAACAGACGATGAACCTCATCTCGTGTTAATAATATCGGTATTGTGTGTGCCTTTTTAGGCAATACGATATCAATGCTGAATGAGCGCTGTAGTACATATTTATATAAAAAATTAACGGCATTGAGTTTTACTGCAATCGTTGCACGCGACAAGTGCTGTGTTAGATTTACATACCTAAAATACGCCTCAAGCTCTTCCTTATTAATTAAGTCAGGCGATTTATCGTAGTAATTAGCTAACTGAGCAAGTGCATTTATATAAGATTCTTCGGTACGTGGTGAGTAGCCTCTTAAACGGATCTCGTCTATGACGCGTTGTCTTAATGGGGTCATTGGTTTTCTCCGGTGAATAGGGGGAAGTCCCAATGACAAGTGTGGCAATTATGCTGGAGGTTGCTAGCTCCGCGTAGCGGCTTTGTTCAACAGCCTATTGAACACCTTTTTGGTGTTTATAACACACAAAAACGGCGGTTAATAATGTTATCGGACAAAATTAGGATCCAATTCATCAAAACAGGAGTAAATTTAACTTTTACAATGTCCGGTTATCGCTCTTAGCCGAAGTTGGGCTCAGTGCCATGAGCGGACAGTGATAACGCCGCAAGGAACTGCAGCGTACTTGCGCTGTTTTTTAGCAAATAAGGCAACAGTGTTAGTCGTCCGATTGACTTGCTAGTTGCTAATTTGGTGATGTATTCACCTGCAGACTTATAACTAATTCCAGTTGTATTATATAAACCATATACTGCACCATACCCACTAAAGAATTCACCAATATCAGATAAGGGTCCACCTTTATAACCATGTATTTTTAAATAGTCTGTACACGCATCTGACCACCTTTCAATCCATGTAGATGGAAAACCATAACCATCTTCATCCGATACAATTCCGAATTCATTTAAGTGATCAACTACTTTCTTAACCAACTCAATGTCCCAATTAGTTAAATGATCTAAAGTACTCATAATATTCCTTGTAAGCTAACAGCTTATAAAACAACAAAACGGCGTATATTACATACCATGATAATTTCACCAATAATTACCTTTGTAAACAAGTAATTAAAACAGCTAGAAATTAAGCATGTTATTTTGCCCCAAAACGGCGTTTAATAATGTTATTGGACAAAATTAGATTTCTACTCAAAACACAGGAATAAATTTAACTTTTTCAGTGTCAGGTTATCGCTCATATCTGTCAGATGAATCTAAACCTATTAGTCAAAACTGTAAGATCTGATATGAGCTACTTCACCCAAACTCACCTTTTTTAACAGGTTTAATGGTTCTTCATTGAATTGACAATAAAAAAGCCGGCAACAGGGGCCAGCTTTATCTATTTCAAACATAATCATGTATCTATCACCGTTGTACTTCATTAGGATTTAAAAGTTGACTCTAACGCTGTCGTAACGAGCATTATTTAAGTGCCTGTGCTTTCAGAGTCTTTTAGCAATATAGCCTCTGCCATCTCAACAATTTCTGCTCGTGAATGTAAACTTGGTTTTATTCCTGCATTTTGAAGCACTTGTTTTTCATCGCTCAGTTCTTTCGTTCGTAACGTTTGCCCTAGAGCTTGCAATATTTCACCATCTGCCACGGTTAAGCCTCCAAAGCGCAAATCTTCATCTACAATTAAATTCCCTAAGCTATGGACTAACTCACCAACAGCACATGATAGTTTTTGCTCATCTGTAAACATTTAAAATTCCTTCTAAGCTCAATTTTTAACAGGTATTTATGCTGCGCTTTTTTTTGCCGGCTGCTTGCTAAGCAATAACCCCCAGTCTGACGATATTAATTCTTTAATATGTGGGTTTAAACTTTCATCATACTTAGTAAACGCAAGCGTTCTCTCCTCTTCTTCTACAACTTTTTCAACATACTTTCTGCGCTTAATTCTAATTGATGCTGTACATAGGTTACTTGCAAACTCCTTATTGTATCGTCTCGTTAACTCATCGGCAGTGCAATTTGTATTGCCCAGAAAAAAGGTTTTAAGGGTATCTTCACTTATCCCCGCTGGCTTCGGACGTTTTATATTGTTGCGAAATAGCGTGTTCTTTATAGCTAAATCTGATTTGTAAGTTTTAAATGTTGAATTGAAAAGCTTAGTAAGCTCTGCCAAAGAATATTTATTCACATTCAAACTTAAAAACTCGACCTGATCATCTGAATATTTAGAATTTGTAGGTTTTTTCACAATAATTACCTTTTAGGAAACAACAGAGCACTAATTTATACTAAATGTATATTCAGGCTACTAAGCTGGGGTGGTAAAAATAAGGCGCGGCCTTATGCTTCGCCTTATTTCTTTTATAAACATTTAATGCTTTGATGTAGTGTCCATATCTTTTGTGCATACAAGCTCTTTAATCATTTTCCGAGCACTCTGCAAATCAGTCATGTAAGAGTGTATTGCACCAAGCAAATGCTCTGTAGTGACACCTTCTAAAATCAAAGGGAAACAAAAGCAAAGCTGATTTTCATTGTTAATGAATACTTTTAGAAGTTTGAAACGTAGGTTGAATTCAGAAAGTAGCTGATAATCAAAGAATGAAAAATTCTTTACTCTGCTTTCAAAATAAAGGCTGCTAACGGTTTCTTCGCCTCTCCAACTGGAGACAGACTCAAGGGGTCTAACGATTAAATCGAAATAGTCTAATTTATACAAAATTCTATTTTTTTCATAAATAGCATCCTCAAGAACAACCTCTTCGATTAATTGAGTAACATCAAACATTGTAACGTTCTCAATTATTTCGCCGGGCTGGTAGTGCCCAGAAGACATTATTTGGCACAGGTCTTCATTAAGATCTGTACCGAATGGATTATTATTTTTTTCAAAAGATTTTTTATTCATAAAAACACCCATAGAAAACATGCAACTAAGAAAACAGTGACTAATATTGGCTCACCAATAGTGTTAGTTTTAGTTACTAATAAAAATTTAAAACGCTTTTTCGTTATCGGATAACAGAGAGGTATCCCGCTGTCAGTAAGGTAATCACCGACCAAATGCATTGCATAGCCGAAGCAAAGCCATAGCAGCCAGTACGGAGCAGATTGCCCATATACAAACAGAATAACGGCCAAGGGGATTATGCTATGTGTTAGTCCTCGATGGCCGAAAACAAAACTTATTGGCTTAGATATAAATCTAAAACGCTGACCGATGAACGAACCTGGATGATCTAGATCTGGCAGCGAAGCGCCGATTAAGGTTAATGCACCACCCAGTATTAATTGTGAGTTAATTTGTTCAAATTTATCACTTAAAAAGTCTAAAGCTACGAGATAGCCACCAGCTGCTATTGCAAGGTGGCTTTTAAACATCATTGTCTTTACCCCTTGTTAGAGTTGTTTTTAGTGTCAGTGCTTGGATTTAACGCTTTGGTTCGAGCTTCAATTAATTCTAATTCACGGTTGTGCTCTGCTTGAGTGGCCTTTTCCTTCTCAGCACGACGTTTACCTAAGCGTCTTTCCAAATCATCAAATTGCTTTTGAACAGCGTTATTATTAGTCTTCGCTTTCAATTGCTGTAATGCTTTATTAAATTCTTCATATGGCAACTTCAGCAAAGTATACGCGTGGAATTGGCCGTTAATAGTCGAGAGCTTTTGATCGACTATTTGGTAACCCACTACCGGAATTGAATCAACTATTTGGTCAATCAAAAATGTAGTTTGCGTATTAACATCACCGCTTGCACCACCTTGCTCAAACGAACGTTCTGAGCCAGACAGCTCTTGTCCAGTTTGTTTAGCTAATTCAAACTCAGCCTGTAATCGTGCGGCACGACGAGAGTGATTTAGCTGTTTTGATTGTGCAATACCAACACCATAAAATCCGGTTGAATCTGACGCTGGTGGTGCTAGTACCCACTCAGGTGAAGCTTCAATTTCTTTTTCTTGCTGTAGTGTTGATTTTTCTAGTTGCGCAGCTTCGTTTGCAGCACGTTGATTTTCTAGCGCTTCAAGCCTATCTGCCATATCATCATTTGATGAACAACCAGATAAGATAGCTAGACCCATCGCTAGCGAAGTTATTTTCAATTTCATGGATGTATACCTTGTTTTAAAGTTAAATATTAACATTGAGCTGCTGCAAGTTATAAAATTACAGCTACCCAAAAAGTACATTGTAAATTTTTTAGTCTAATTCTATAACTGATCCGCTATAGCGGCTTAACCATTTACCCGATCGCTTACATTCGACGAATTCATCTTTGGCTAGATGCATTTCTGCAAACGCTTTAGCAAGGCGAGTATCTTTAATTTTGAATAGTTGGCAATAATCTGCTGACGCATATTCGACAGTAACGAACAAAAAGCGACGTATATGAATGCCCACTAAACTTGCAACATATGTATAAAATGCTTGCTGTAAATCGTATTTCAACGAGCGCATTTGTCTTGAAAAATCATCTGGATTAGCGGAGCGAGTAGTTTTTACATCAGCCGCTTCATCGTCAAACCTAAGCCAATCGAATTTAACCTTCAAAAGTAAACCTGAACGTGGGCAGCGTGAAATAATGGCAACCTCTGGTAAGCCATAATTAATGTATGCATCAGCTTGAGGTTCATTTTTTAAAGATTTAACAATTCGTATAGCGCTATCCCACACTTGGCCATCAACACCCAGCTTACCGCCATACAATGTTTTTTCTTCGCCTTCTATTACTGCGGTGCTTTGTGCGCCCTCTTTTTCGCGATTAAGTCGTAGTAAATGTTCAAAAACTCTAGCATTTGGATCATGTTTAACCAATCGCTCAGCTTTAACAGCCTTAGTTCCTGTTGTTTTTAGATTATGCTTTTCCAGCTCAGCTTTAATTTGCGCTTCAGTATGCAAAGCATCCGGCTCATCAATAGGTAGTAATTCTCTAAAGTATTTGTTGTAAAAGTCTTCTGGCTCAAGAATTAGTTCATGGCCAAGTGTGCCTGCATCTAATGTGCGTTGAGTTTGAAGCGTGCGCTTAACTTCAATACCTGATAAATATTTACGGTAGTAATGAGGTGGTGACTCCTTGAATTCTTTAAGTTGAGATGAGCTTAAAGCAGGGAGGCTATGGTACAAATCGTTAGGCATATTAATGTAAATGCCTTCAATTAACTCCCCTTTAGAATCAACATAGTTAGGCTCGCCATTAGCATCGAAAGCTTCTATGGCTTTTTCTACCCAATTACTTAACTTAGGTGCAAGTTCTTCATTAGAGATAGCTTCTTGAATCTCATCAAGACCATAACTTAATTGTTTTGCTGCTGACATTGGTTTAACCCTTTAACTATTTATGCCGACCATAATGCCATAGATAGAAATTCAGGCTACTAACCTAGAATTGCATATTAATCAGGCAGTTAATCTTGCTATAAGCTAAACTTAATCAGTACTAATTTCATAGAGCATATAATTTTGATTACACAATTCTGGTATTACACACCAAGATTATGTAACGCATACGGCGTTAAACACACAATTGTGGTGTTGCTCACCAGTAATATGTAACGTGAACGGTATTGAACACACAATTATGGTGTCACACACCAAGAATATGTAACGTGTACGGCATTGAACACACAATTATGGTGTCACACACCAATAATATGTAATGTGTACGGCATTGAACACACAATGAAGGTGACACACACCATAAATATGTAATGTTCACAGTATTGAACACACAATTGTGGTGTCACACACCAAGAATATGTAATGCCCACGGTGTAGAACACACAATTATGGTGTCATATACCAAGAAGATGTAATGTATACGGCATTGATTACATAATTATGGTGTCGTACACCAAGAATATGTAACGTGTACGGCATTGATTACATAATTATGGTGTCGTAAGCCAAGATTATGTAACATATACGGCATTGATTACATAATTCTGGTGTCGTACACCAAGAACATGTAACGGTAAATCTTAATTTCACAATCACGGTGTGGTACACCAAGAAGATGTATTGTATACAGTATTGAACACATATTTATGGTGTACCACACCAAGAAGATGTAATGTAACTAGCATCGATTACACAATCATGGTGTCACACACCAAGAATATGTAATGTACAAAGCATTGAATACACAATCTTGGTGTGAAATATTACATTATTAGATTAAAATTATTTAGAACCCAACAATACTGGCGTCCGACTATGAGTAAAAAGCTAAGTGATATACCTATTTCAAGAACTAACTTACCTAAACATATTAAACAAGGTCATAAATTGGTATTTAGTCGGAAAGACTTATCACCACGCGAGGCCGATTTATTTGCTCTAATGATGGCTCAAATGAAAAGCTCTGACTGGGTTAAATCAACACCACAATACACTTACACTGCCAACCAATTATCTGAATGGTTAAACATTGATTCAAAACATATTGGTTCGGTGCTAGCTCCTGCTGCAGAAAGGCTTGCAGGTTATAAAGTGGGCATCAAAATTGAATCTGAAACGGAAGATGATGAATTCGATTACAAACCTCTATTCAAAAATATCAAATATAAAAAGGGACTATTAACGATGGTTCCTAATGACATGCTTGAGAGTGAATATATTGAATATCACCATGGGTTCGCACTGATAACTACAAAAACATTCTTAGATCTAAAACAAGAGTATTCTAAGAGGCTTTACGAGTTGCTAAGCCGCTTTAAAAAAGATGGATTTGAGATGCATTTTATTAAGGTTGATATACTCAAAGGCTTATTTGGATTACTCGACGAAAGAGGAAAACTAAAAAAGAATAAAAGCTCATTTAAAAACAATGGTGTTTTTATGCAGCGATGTATAAGAGATAGCATTGATAGATTAAGCAATCACCCTATAGTTAGGAAAGAGCTGCTATTTCTGGAAAGTAAAACAGGTGATATTGGGTATGAAGTTAAAACACAAGGAAATCGCATATCTGAAATTAAATTTCTTATCAAATGGCATGAGAAAGGCACGTACCATGAGCTGAACACTCAAGACGCTCTACAAACAGTGAAAGAAATGATTGCAAAAAAAGTTACTCTTAAAGAAAAACTTAGTGTTCCCGAGTTAACTAAACTTATGATGGCATATCGTTATTTAGAAATAGATGAAGAAGCGGATAAAGTAGAAAAAGCATTACAATCTTATACAGAAAAAGAAAATGTAGAAAAGACTGTAACTGAAGATGAAAAGAGTGAGCTTGAGTCACTATTAGAGTTAACTAAAGATCTAGATTACTAAAATTTAGACACCATAAATGTGTTAACTATAAACCGGTTAAGTGATCAGCAACACCATTTAAGTGATCAGTAACACCAGTATTGTGATCCTAACCACCAACTTTGTGATCAGCATTACCATAATTAAGATCTAGATTGACTTTTTTTATGTTTTAAATCAAAGAGATACAAACCCTATAGTTTTATATCTCTTTCTAGTATTTATACATTTAATATAAATTATAGGGTTTGTGGATATGTGTATAACTTTTTAAAAGCAATAAATCCCAGTTTGTAGCCAGAATTTTCAAATATGTTTAACTACTGAAAAAACTGGAGTCAAACAATGTCACATAACAACTACATCGATTTATTTTTAAATAAAGAATTTAGAACTCAACTTATAGCCACGTATGAAACTAATAAAATTGACCGTTCATTTGATGTAAATGAAATCAATAGCCAATTACGTGAACTATTTGCTTGGATAACCTCTCAAGTTAACAAACAAAAATTATATAGCAACCGTAAACCTAGCTTTGACAGCATAAAACCTAAAGAGTTAGCTCGCTGCATTCTTGAAATAGCCAATATGGGCTTATCTATTAATCCATATGACAAAGAAGCCTATTTGTTTATACATTGGGAATCTCACTGTGAACAAGTATTTCCAACTGTTCAAATTGGTATCCAGGCCATGAATCAATTTTACGGCGCCTGTTCCAAAATCAAATCTACCAACTTCAGTGTTGTGCATGAAGGCGATCAATTTGAATGGTACGGTGAAAACACGCCACCGCGATTCATACACTCATATACAACCGATGGAAACGCCATTGTAGCCGCTTTCTCTGTTATCACCTTTACGGATGGTACATTCTATTGCTCGTACATTGGTACAAGTGAAATTCAATCTATTATTTCTGATAAAACACATATGGCAGATGATGCTGGAATAAGTGCTTGGGTTAACTTTACGAGTCGCTGTGTGCGCAACGTCATTTTACGCAGGACATTTAATAGTCTCGCGAACTTATTAGGCTTACTACCGAATAACAGAAGTATTAATGACTCTGGTGTTGTTGTTAAATTTGAACAACAAACGCCGAACGTGCCACAAACTAAGAGTTTTACTGAGGAGTCAGTGAGTGATGAGGATTTTGCCGCTCTCTTGGCTAATCAATTAGAACAGTAGTCAGATTATTGATATGGCCTATAGTGGCCATATCAACATGATTAATTAAAGGGTAACTATCGTGCGTAGAATTATTATAGCTATAGCTGAGCACTACAAAAGTAATAAAACAGCAAAAATCACCCAGTTTATTCAAGGTGAATATAACCGTGTTGTAATTCACGAGAACACGCCTATTTCATTGCACGATGTCAATGAATCGGACGTTTTGCTTGCTCTTAATGAAACATTGTTAAAATTAGAATTGGATTTAAACGAATTACTTGATTTTGTGAGTATTGTGCCTGCAATTGACCGCAATACTAAGCAACTGACGGCTGTTGTAGAGCTAAAATCGGGCTACTTTCGTCACCTGATTAACTCAAGCGCAAAGACAAAGGTTCATGAGGACTTTATCCTATACACCACTGATATGTACCAGCTTTGCGGTAACGATAACCATATTAATTATCGTGAGTTTCCTAAAAAGCCTGACAGCGAAGTTATCGCTGCATGTATCAACTTCAACATAAACAAAGGTAAGGGTTCGTGTGGGCTCTCTCTTAAAGAGCTGGAAGCAATTAAGAGACTCTACATTGATATTAAGTACGGCGGCTTCAATGCATTTGATGATGATGAATGGCTTGATATATACAAAGCGTCCACTTATCGCCGCGCATTAGAAGATGATGCATTACAATGCCCCGAAAACATTCTCGGTAAACCTGTGACTGCTAAGTATAAAATAGCGGTAGAAATGCATAACGTATTTTTTCGCAAACAAGAAAAAGCAGACTCTTTGATTAAGAATGACTTTGGACGGGTAATTGGTAGAAAAACCAACCTTTTCTCCCCTGCTGAATTAATTAAACAGAAAAACTTACCGCGTTATGGTGGATTTAAAATTGCTGCATCGCGTGGCCAAAGTGCCACCAGCACTCTTGATAATAATGTGGTTACTTTAGACCCATTTGATTTTGGTAATTTCAACCATGAAATATTGGTTAATAACAAACGCAGTGAGATTGAGCCGGTAAAAACTATATCACCGGCAGAGCATGAACATATTGAATCATCTGAAGAACTTATTGTTAGCGACTTTCTTTGTTAAATAATTAAAAGTGAAATAAATGAATATTAAAACTCGTGTCATATTAAAATGTAATGAAAATGAGCGCAAATCAGTACGCATAATGGTGTATGAAAACGACTCTGAATTTTTCATACGTTTAGATCTGTGTGGTATGGGTTTGAACTTTGAGTATGAAGAATTTACTGCTGGTGGCTTTAAACGTGAACATTTGGCTTATGAGCGCCTTGAAGAAGAAATTACATGTTTAGAGCAAATTGATTTTGAAGTTGCAAAACGTAATGACAATCCAGTCCAAACATTAGAGCTAGAACAACTAAAATCGAAGCCTATCATGCCTCTGTCGTACTCAAAGTTAGATGACAAGCAAATCGATGGCCTAACAAATCATCCGTGCTTAGAAGTCTATTCAGGCATTCAGTCAGTCATTGTATTTGATGAATTTTACAATGTTAGATTCTATCCAGCTAACAAAATTGGTATTGAAGGGGCTGTACTACCTTTACCAACGACATATACGAACATGATCAAGGCTGCTTTTAAGCGACTTGGCTTGGGATACACTATTGTAGAAGGCTTCTATTCAGCTAGATTTGGTTTTACGGCCGTTGATGCTGCGATAGTGAATGGTAAAAAGCTAATAGATGTTCGTTACAGCGAACGTTTTAAATTAATGAATAGCTTTGTAAGTAAGGTTAATTCCAGTTTATTTAAAGCTGGTGACTTAAAAACCTCCAGTCGTACTAATTTAGGATGCAGCGCATACTCAGTTGTGCATAGTTCAGTTTTATTCCTTAAAAAAGAAAATTCAGTTCCATTGTCATTGATGAATGACGTTAATAGTCAAATTGATACTCTTATTATTGATGATTTAATGCCTGAGCGTGCCTCTTTGCACTTAGATGGGGAGTTTATCGAATGTTTGAATGTTACTACTGGTGTTATATGTAAAAGACCTAGTGTGTTTTACAGTCGGTCTAATTACAATTTTTTTGAATATGCTAGTGTTGCGTGTGTTCGGACTGAGAATGATCAAAGGGAGCCTTTGATTTTTTTCTAACTACGCTTATATCACGTTGCACTATTTGTGATAACAGTTGCGCAGAAACAGTAAAATCCTCAATAGTTTTACAAAGATTGTCAGATCGGACGCCGCCATATAAATCAAAATGCCGACGCGCCTCTAAATAGTTCTTATCTCCATCTTGAACTATTAAAAGTTTTATATCGTGGTTGCCTTCGTTTTGTTCGTTTACCCATTGGTACGGCAGCGATGACAACTCACATAGTCTTATACGCATAAGAAATTGTTCTATATAATTATCATGATGCCATTGCCCCGAAACTGAGTTTAAAACTATAAAACCGGCCTTTGGTCTGTCGATGGTAAAGTGATACCCACTGGCCTTAGAATAATTAGCACATATTTTAACTTTTCGCCCTTTAAATGCATTCTCTAAGAAGGCCATCATTTCCAAGCTTGAAACTGCATCAATTATACTGTCGTGGTTTTCAAAGTATGAAACCCCAGCCTTTATAGCCTCAACATGTTCAAATATATCTACACTCATATTACTCCCTATGGACTAAATTCAAGGTTACAGACTTGTTTTGGGTTGGCTTCCCCGGATACCTCAGCCCATGCTGCAGCAGCAATGTATGAACTCTTTGATATATCTTCTTCAGAAAAACTTAGTATTTCAACACGAACCCCCATCGACGTTTGAATTAATTCAGCCATCACGGGCTCTGGCGTCAATACAAATTGAAGTAACTCTTTCGTCATCTTAATGTCGATGTTAGAACATGCAATAGCCTTGGCGTAACAAGATAAACTGAGAAGTAATGTTTTATTTGTTATTTCAAATAAGTTATTACTTTCGTTTCCCTTATTTAAATTCATTGCTTCTAAAAGTGCTCTTCGCGTATTGGACTCAATTTTGATGAAAACTTTTTTCCAGAAATCATTTAGCTTAATGCTAAGGGATTCTATTTCCAAATTAAGAGCGATGCCTTGCATACATTTTTGACCTATACGAGCGACGCATTGGGCGGGGTCTATTATCGGCGTTTTTCTTTTGTATCTTACAGATCTATTAGCTATTTCAATTATCTTTGATAGCACTGCGCCGTCTGTATGGGCCAATTGTACTATCTTTGCAGTGTTGTAATCCTGGTTAAAGCATGCATTCTTTAGCTCACTTATCACTTTGTTATTAGCTTTAACCAAGCTGCGTCCAGCGCCAAAAAGACGCCGGACCTCCAAAACAACAAGGGATTCATTACTCAAATTTAACATTCAATTTTCACTATTTACTGCCGGTGGTCTTCTAATACCATTTGGTCAATTGCATCCATGAAAGAGTAACCGTTATCAATTAACTCCTGCCTGCGCTGCTTTTCGTCGGCATTAGTGGTTAATGTAAGCTGTATGCGTCTATCAGTATATAATCGACAGACTTGTGATTGTCCTTCATACTTTATAAAAATCTCTGAGTAAGCAATATCAGTCCTTGATGGATCGGGTTGGACCGTATGTGTTGATTTTATCAGTTTAAAATCCAATTCACTACCAGAGTATGCTTTTTCATTCTGCAGTTTTTCAACGGCCTCTTCTCTTTGTTTAAGTAAAAGTAGCCAATTTGAGTTATCAAGAATTGCTCGACCTACATCTGAGCTATAACCATCCATTACAGATTGAGTGATTAGCCCACCAGCAGCATTATATTTTCTGAAGCGTCGCCAAGCTGTTTCTAGGAATTGACTAAAAAAACCAAGCCTTGCTTTTGTTGCTTCATCTCCCTTTAAATATTCCCACGCTTCGTCTAGCAGGAACATCCGACGACGTGCTTGCCCACCAAGGTACATTGTTTGCTGTATTGACATAATTACAGACATTAAAGCAATTGTTTGTAAGTGCGGGTCGCCTTTAAGCTCTTCTAGCTCAACTACTACTAGGCGAGAAGAAAAATCGACTGGCGGCTTTTCGGGATCAAAATATGCGCCATAGTAAAACCCTTTACAAAATGGTTTAAGCTGGTGGCCAATTTCTCTCACCGCTTCATGTTCACTTTTTACACACAGTTCATAGTAATCATCAATACAGGCCTTATTACCTTTGTCATTCCATAGCGCTGTTAACAGGGTCAACATTTGCGAGCTTTGAAAGTCTGAAATTTTACCTGAAGGTGCTGCCATTGTTTTTAGTTGCGCTAGGCATTGTATACCTTGACCTTCTTCACCATCAAACTCATGAATATATGAGAACGGGTTTAGTGTATAAGCCAAGTCTTTATTGAAGACTAAGAATTGCGCTTCATGCAGCTGCTTTGCTAGACCTTCGTAAGAACGCCCCACGTCAATTACGAAAACTTGAGTTCCATCATCAAAATCTTTGTTTTGTGCTGGGTTATCGGGATCATCTTGTAACTTAACGCCAGAAGAAAGCATGTTTGCAATGAGGTATCCCGTAAAGAAAGACTTACCTGCCCCGGAAGTAGCTGCAATATAAAAGTTATAGTTTGTCTGTGATTTAAAAAAGTCGATATTTACCAACTGACCTAATCGGGACGTTAATAATAGTCTAGGTTCCGAGGTGTTACCCGCCCAGCTCCCCATGTGAGGTGTTAAAAAAGGAAGTGCTTTTGAAGTACATACATTATAACGGCCAGAGAGATTAACAACTTCTTCGCTAAGCCCCATTGGGAGTGAGCTTATGAACATCGGTACTGTGAAAAAATTATTATCAACCAGCGTACAGCCCTTACGCTCGTAGAATGCAATAAGTTCTTCTGCAAACACGTCAGCTCGCTCTTCATTTTTAGCAAATACATTTACTTGTAAGGCATACTTAACAATAGTTGATTTTTCTTGCTCAATTTCGCGATTTATATCGTTAAAGTCTTTATTTTGGAAGCGTAATCGGTCAACCCATTGCACTAACTTGCCTTTTGCCTGTGAGTTTATAAAACTACGTTTAGATTTAATATCTTTAATAGCTTTTACTGCGTCTTCATAATACATATTAAGTGTGATCATGAAGTGCTCTGTCAAAGGTGCTCCCTTACCTTCGAGCCAATCACCAAGCAAGTCCATCATTTGACCATAAACCATGTTTTCTGGCATTTCAGTTACAGACAACGATTTAATGTATTCACATTCGTTATCTTTATCATCTAGTATTTTTATGCCACTACCTTCTATCTCAACTCGCTTGCCAGGATCTAAAATCTGATCACGCATTAAGCCCGAAGCTTGTGACTTTTCTTTAAAATGCGGGCGTGTACGCCACTTGTCTTTATTGAACATGTTGAACATAACGCGTAAGCGGCGACGAAAACCTACATCATCAAGCTCTACTGCGCCTAAAATTGACAGTGAGCGTAAAGCGCGCTTTTTAACATCTTTGGCTACCGTTAGTTCATTACTAGTTGGTACAAGTTGTTTAATAGGTATTTTTATAGTAAATATGAACTCAAAAGTTCTAAATATAAAATCCGATTCATTTATTCCTTCGTTTGTACCTTTGCGGTAGAAATCATGAACAGCTTTTGCTATGGATGAAACTTGCTCTTGGTCTTTACCTAAGTAGCGTCCAGTTCGTGCAGCACGAAAACCATAGAGCTGATTTTCAATATCAGGGCTTGAAATTAAAGATGCCTGTATAAGTGTTCCTTTGGGAAACTTTGTTTTGTAAATACCGGTTAAGCTATTTAAAATTTCACGATTACCGCCGTTTGTGGGCATTGATCTAAATGCAAAGCCAAGATAAGGCCCCTCTAGTAAAAATAATTTTTCATCCTCCCAGTATTCTAAGTACGGGAATAAATCAGCAAAAGCTTCGTGCTTTAATAATTTTTCGTTACGGCGGCGAAATGCAGACATTTTTAAAATACCCCTTTAATTACTTTCTACGGTTGATTGGGTTTACTACTTCCATAGCATCGACTCCGTTTGAGCGATTACGAGCACGGTTGAATTGCTCTTCACTACGGCGTTTTACTTCTAACGGTACTACCCGAGAAGGTCTGTCGTTGGCAGCTTCGCCATAACTCCACCGTCTTGGTGTAACCTCAACAAATGTATATCCTGGCATATGTAATAAACCGTCTGAATCAGTATACGAGGCAATTAATACACGCATAACTTGAGCAGGCTCAAGCGTTGCTAATGGCTCAGGTGCGAGTGGTTCATTATTGCTTGGCCACTGTTCATATTGATTTTGTTGGTATGAAAAACGGGTTTGCGGTAATGCTTCCGGTGTTTGGTAATTATCGGGTGTTTGCTGGCCGTCTCCACGCGCAGCATAGGTAACGCCATTGTCCGTATTACGCTTACTAGATTTATTTTCAAGTTTAGTTGTTTTGTTTTTATTGCTAATAACTTGCTTTGTTTCACCATCACTTTCGTACAACGAAACGTGATTTGTGTTTTGGCCATTGCGGTATGCGTTTAGCTCTTCTTGGGTTAGGTTCTCAAGACTAACGCGGTTATTAGTTAATTTATAAACATCACGAGGTCCACCACAGACACCGCCTTTTTTTAAATTTGGGCAGGTAAATTCTTCTTTACCTAGTGAATTAACACACCCTTGAAGGCTTAAAGCACTCATTACCAGCGTTAAAGTAGTTAAAAGCTTAAATTTCATTGTAAGTCCTTAAATCTGAATGATTACACATGTTATTTGTTTGAGTGAGGTAGCGTGGGCATTGGCGCGGATCAGGTTCACTGCCAATTGGTGACATACAGCCACCTAATGCACTTACCAAAATTATTACTGTTAATGTTTTAATCATAATGATTCCAACCATTTATCTAACTCAATGGGCGCGCCTTTCGACACAAGGCCATCTTCTCGTACAACATGCGGTAAATTGGTGATTTTAAAAATTTCCTGCATATAAACAGTAAACATTAAATTTTGGTCAGGGCAGCCTTCATTGGTGTCCAAGAATGATTCGCTTGTGTTGTTAGCTAAATCTTCTATTGCAAGCTCTCTATCTGGTGCACAAAGTATGCTCATGCTGCGTTTTACTGCATCCTCTCCACCAATCAGCGGCATCATGACAAATACGAAATGGTATTTTTCTTTGTTAGCGTTAATCTTTGCTACAAATTCTTGGGTATGTTTTGCTGTTGGGTCCCCAAAAATAACTCCTTGGCGCGGTATATCAGGGTTACCCAAAACAAGTGAAGCTAGGTCTTTTTGGAAGTCGAATTTCATTTCAGATAATGGCATACGTAGTGTATCGCGCACATCGTCAACGGTTTTGAGCGTTTTTCTATGCCATACGTCCTTTATTGTTCCTTCAATAGCAAAACGACCGTCAGAACTAATGATATAACTTCCACTTTGAGCTTCGACAAAATACAAGCGTGAGATTGGTAGCTCTTGAATGGCGTTTACAGCTCCGTATTTTCCAAGGTCACGTTTTGTTTGCTCTGCAAATTCAGTGCGTGACGGTATAGGTAACTTAACTTCATCTTTATTTACTTTTTCTTCTGCAAAAACAGAACCGCTTAGAAGTGCCGCAATAATGGGGAGGGTTAGTAATTTCATTTACTTAACGCCTCTCAGATTTTTAATTAGATCATCAACTGGTGCATATCCTCGTTGAACTAGTTGCCCATCAATTGAGAAAACGGCAGGCGTTCCAGTTACACCTAAACTTAATCCCAGTGCAAATTGCTCAGGGATTGTGTTTTCGCACGTACTTCTTGGCACGTTCGCTCTATGTGCTGCGGCATCTAAGGCCGCTTTAGGGTTTTCAGCGCACCACACATTTTCTAATTTGTAATAAGCACCAGTGTACTGTGTTTTATTTTGTTGGTTGTATACGCCTTGTCTTGGCCATGCTGCATAGTGGACAGTTACACCCGCTTGGTTGAAGTCTTCTACTTCATTATGAAATTTTGTGCAGTACGGGCATGAGGTATCGTAGAAAACTACTATTTCACTTGTTTCGTTTTCAGCCTTGTATGTAATAAAGCTATCTTTTAATTCAGTAATTTTCTTTCCATTTTCTTTTGCTAAACGCGCTTTAGTTAAATTAGGGAGGCCTTCTTTAGCTTCATGAACATTACCAGCAACAATATATTTTCCATCTTTAGTGGCATAAAACACGCCTTTTTCGGTAACAACTTGCACCATATTTGGAAGTGGTGATTCTTCAATTGCGACAATTGGAATTGGTACAAGTTTTGTAAAGTTATCTATAGCGGCTTGCAGTACAATTTCTGCTTGGCTTTTTTCAACTTTTACGCCTTCGGCATTCGCTGCTAACGAAAATGTAACGCTTAATGCAAGCGTTACCATATTCTTCATATTTAACTTCATAATTAAGGCCTATCTAATGTGATTAGGCCTATTTTTACATCCTGTAAATGGCTTGGCTAAAAATACAGAGGGTATAAAGTGCCTCTCTAATTATTTAAATACTCATTTGAATCGTTATTTTTAAAATTATTCTGTGGATTTAAAACCCGTCACCCAATCCCGCTATAACCCCATTTATTTACGGTTGTTAAACCTTTTAAAATTAATCTGTGAATTTAAAAGCTCGATCACCAAATACGCTTGTACTTATTGACTCTTTTACGCTCAAACTTTCTTCAACACTAGCTAACCCCATTATTTACGCGGGATTCAACCTAATTCCCGTTCGGTAGTCAGGATTTCAAATAAACGTAGTATTGATTTAACTTTTACGGAGAGTAGCCCTAATGTCTTTTATTAAATTACCCTGTGCAGACTTTATATCAATTTTAAACCCTATCGCTCGCCTTGCTTGCTCTAACAAAAAGAGTAACGGTGTGCTTGAGTTCGCTCGCATTCTTATTACGAATAAAGGTGGCAAGCTTGCTGCTTACGCGAGTGCTTCAAATGGTGGTCAGTCTATGGCGCGTAGAATAGAAAATTTTGAAAGCGATATAGATATGCTGGGTGAAGATAAAGAGGTTTTACTTTCAGGTGAAAAGCTTTTATCCATTGTTAGTGCTTATACGTCTTTTGATGCAAACGAGCCTGTAAAAATCTCATGGGATGATTTTAGCGAAAATGGTGGGTTAATTACTGCCAAACGTTCAAAGATGAAAATTGATACCGCAGACCCTAGCGCGTACCCAGCACCACCAAAGTTAAGTGCTGAACATTCAGTATTAACTATTCCCCTAAAGCGACTTCAAGACGTACTTGTGCAAGCGCGTGGCTCTGTGGCGGTCAATAACAGCACAAGACCTGCCCTAAATGGTGTAAATATAAAGCTAAACTGTTCAGCAAAAGTAATTTCTTTAACTGCTACCGATGGATACCGTGTTTACGATAATAAGCTTGATGTTACAAATTCTAAGAATGATTTCAATATCGTTATTCCCACTAAGTTAATTGATATGATTCAAGGACTAAAAGTAAGTGATGCAAGTGAGTTAGTACGCCTACGTTGTGATACCAATTCATGCGAAATCACCTTTAAAAGTACACTTATTCGCTCTCAGTTACTTGATAATAAATTCCCTGACTTATCCGAATTATTTTTAAATGAACCAGATTGGTTAATGGATTTAGAGCAAAAAGATATGGCTGATGCATTGGGGCGCTTATCTGCCGCCATTGACAAGCGTCTACCCGCTATAGAGTTATTGATTGACGATACAACTCAAGAAACCCATTTACGCACAGTGCAAGGCGGTAAAACGCTTGGTGAGGACTATCTTAAATCAAAGGTGACTCTTAAACCTGAAAATGCGCTATCTGTAAATTTAAACTTCCTAATGCAAGCAGTGGCTAACGTAACAAGCAAAATTGCGCGGATTGGACAGCACCCGAAAGATAAATATCTCGTTATCCAAGGTGAAAATGAAACCAGCCGCATGATAGTGCTACCACTACGAACCTGATCAGTAGCCAGAATATCGCAATTGGTTAGCATACTTATAACTTATTAAGTCTTGGGAAGATTATTAATGAATACTGTAACTGAAAAGAATGAAGCCGCAGCTACTACGGCAAATGCATCTATTACTTCACGTAGCATCACTGTTAACCCTGCTGAACAGGGGGTAACACGCGCAGAAAAAACGATGAACAGGCCTTTAACGAACTGTGTGAGTCAATTCGTAATATTGGCATTATACAAAAGCCTGTTGTTCGCACAAACAGTGAAGGTGAGCTTGAAATCGTTGTTGGCCACAGACGCGTATCAGCGGCTATCAGTAACGGTTTAGAATTAATTGATGTTGAGCATAAAGAGCTTACTGACCGTGAAGCTATGGAGCAGCACCTTTGCGAAAATACAGTGCGTCAGGACTTAGACTTTGTTAGTCAAATCCAAGCGTCAAAACGCTGGTTAAGCTTTTTCAATGGCGATAGAGAAAGTGCAGCCAAGCGCCTTATGTGGAGTGTTAAAAAACTAAACGAACGACTTGAGCTAGTTCATTGTTGTGATCAAGTATTGGACGCGCTAGACAAAGGCAAGATTAAAGCAGGTCATGCATTAATTTTATCTATCCTGCCAGAGAAAATTCAAATCGGCACATTAAAACGTGTTATTGATGAAAAATTGACTGTCGCTGAGTTAAAACAACGAGCAACTAAAGTTCAGTTGCCATTAGGTACGGCCAAATTTGATAAAGCAGATTGTAACTCATGTAAACATAACAGTGAGCGCCAAGTGGGTTTGTTCGATTTAGGTGATGAAAAAAGCTCTACGTGTTCGTTTGGTACATGCTACCGAAATAAGACACAAGCATATTTAAGTGACCAAAAAAATAAGTTAGAAGAAAAATACGGTAAAGTTTTATTTTTTAGTGAGTCTAATCCAGCCGATAGACGAAAAGTTGATACAACTACCGTAGGTGAAACACAATTCACTAGCGGTTGCGCCCTTTGTTCTAAGCGCATCAGTATACTCGATGACCGCCCAGCACATGAAGGCACTGTTATTGAAAATCAGTGTATTGATGTTGACTGCAATGATAAGTGTGTTGCAGCACTCGCTAAAGCAAAAAAAGCAAAAACGAAAAAAATTCAAAAAAGTATTCCGAAATCCGAGAACGACAATAAAAGTAATATTGATGAAGCGGATACTGAAACAACTAGTGCGCCTGACGAAACACAAGAAACTGTAGAGCCTGTTGTTTGCCAACCTTCAAACGTGGTCATTGAGTCTCATAAAAAAGAGTTGGTGGACTTTGCTCGTAATGAATTAAAGGATAACGAACTATTTAGATTAAGCCTTGCTGTTGCGTGTGTAACTAGCGCCCACTCTAAGCAACGAGGGTTTAATAATGTTGCAAAAATAGCTACTGAGCTTGCTTCAACCAAAACGAAAAAAGAAATCTTGGATGAACTTTCAAAATCTATTACTAATTTCATATTAACTAGTGATGGTGCTGATAATGCAAATGCATTCCAATTTTATGAAGTCGCATTTCAAAGTATTGATGGGCTTGCTGATAAAGCAGTGCAAGAATGGCAACCGAGTAAAGAGAATATTTCAAGCTACACGATTGAGGGGCTTAAACAACTATGCTCTGGTAGTGGCTTTGCACAAGCCGCTAATAAACATGCGGAGGGTAGCTTTAAAATAATGCACACTGGCAAAAAGACCGATTTTATTAAATCAATTTTAGGCACTAAATTTAACTGGCAGAAATACGCGCCACCAGCGTTATTGACACTACTCAAACGCTAATCCCTTTTTACATAACTTCCCAACCCAAACCGCTACTTCCCGATCAGTAGCGGTTTTTTTCGTTTGTTTTACTATGTAGACACTTAAAACATAGATACTAACTAAACGAGATAACCATGTTAAACACTCTTAAAAAAATCATTGATAGCGCGACATTAGCGGGAGTAGCAATTAACGTTACTTCAAAAAACGACACTGAGCTTGCTATCGTTTTTACTCCTAAGTTAGCAGCATTAAGCAAGTCTGGTAAATCTGACATATTAGAAGATGGTAGGGCTAACGCTGAGAGCCATTTTAACCTTCGTGCAGCCCTATCGACCCCTTGGGTTATGACAGGCACACCTGAAAGCATAGAAACGCAATTAAATGACTTTTTGCATAGTGCTGGCACTCCATTAGAGCAAGCAAATTCAAATATGAATAACTCAAGCTTTATAGATGCCTTAAATAGCGCAACGAAAGCCGTTGAAGCCAACAAAGCCCCTGCCGTAGCCCCTAAAGAAAAGATAAAGCCTAATACTGCAACCACTCCAACTACTAAAGCACCAGCTACTACAGCAGTTAAAAATGAATCAGCACAAGCACCTGTTGTAGTTCAAGAACCACCAGCAGTTGAACACGATTTATTTAATGGTTTCGATGATATTGACAGCATTTAATTTTAATAAGTAAGGAATAAAAAATGAATAAACACAAAAGAATTTTCAAAGTGGGTGCGCGTGAGATTGATGCACCTTTACCAAATGGTTCTCTACAAAAAAATGTTGAGCAATTAATGGTTAACTTCCCTATGTTTCGCTTCACACATATTCTCGAAGTAGATGGGATACCGCAATCTGATGGCTCAATTCTATACGAAGTGGAGTTACCGCCATGCAAAACGAACGGGTAACACCGCAAGCTCAATCAAATTTAGATTATTTGATTGAGCTTAACAAAACCGAACACAGTGATAACTCAGTAAAATCAAAAGCTAGTAAGCCAAGTGCAAGCATTAAATTTAAGAAGGAATACAAAACATGCGATTCATCGAAGGTTGTGGTTTTGAAACAAAAATTAAAAAAGATACACGCGCCAATAAACGTATTAAGAATGTTTGCACCGCCATTAATGTAACTAACCCATTAGTTAGCCTTACTGGTGAAACACTTGTTTATGAAAACTCTAATTACTTTAATTCGTTAAATGATAGTTACTATTTAAGCCAAGTATCTGACTTTATGGAACATTATTCAGATACTATTATTAGTGCTATTAATTTTAATTTGATTCACTCAAATCAACTTCCTAATCTACGTCCGACAACGATTGATGAAGCAAAAGAGTCAATTAGTCTTGTTCGTAACTTACTTGCTAACGTCCCCGTTAAGCTTATTGAACAGCTTATGCCGCATATACACGCTGCTAAAAAAGACTTGATTGCTGGTGGTGTGCCAAGTGAGCTAATTGAGGAATTTGACGCTCAATTTAGCCCTGATTTTGACTTTTCTTACAACAATTCTGAACTTGTATTTGAGACACCTAATATTGAAGGGTGTTTGATTGTTAACATTGATAGTTTTCGCGCTAACTCTAAAGCCGCCAGTGCCTTAGTATCATTATTATGCAAGGGTAACTTATTCGATCAAGGTCATAATGCATCTTATTACAACCACATGGAAAGTTGTGAACCAATCACGGACACCAAAATAATCGCACAAGTTAATAAACTGCTATCGAGCAAGTTGGATTTAGACGAATTACAAGACCAAGCTGCGTGGGTTAAGTTAGCGTTACCTTTACTGGCACGTATTCAAAACGAATATGATCTTGAAATATCTGAGTTACTTTTAATGAACTTTAATGACTTGGATGCAGAGCGATTGATGGCGTGTGATGAAGGTTATGTAGATGAACTTGCTAACAGCCGTATAAACATAGACTGTGAATTGGAGTCTCTGGTGACTTTTTTCCATCAAATGCTTACTAGAATCGCCAGCTTTAGCTATTTAGCATCAAGGTTTCAAGACCCTGATATGTTTTCAAAGCTTAACAACAAAAGGGCTAGTTCTGCCAAAATACTGACAGCAATTTATGATGTTGCCAGTAAAGCAACTGACAACGGTTACTTAGAAATTGCTAATGAAGATCATGTTGGACTAAGAACCTTCGTTTTAACTGATTACGTTACTAGCGATAATGAAGCTGCCTACGGTGTGATTGACGATGTTTACAATCATGCTTATGAAGTAGACGAGCTAACATTAAGCTATAAAATGTCACTGACAGACAGCAATATAACGACCGTAAAAAACACGTTGATTAACTCGTATTGCATGAACTTTTTATCTTTCCTTAGTGATCGAGCAAAGCAATTTAATTTTTAGTTTGGGTATTCCCGTTCGGTAGCCTGAATTTTCAAATATTTTATTATGAACCTATATTAAATGTAGGAGCGAATAGAATGTTTGCACAAAAGAGTTCTGATGATTATATAAAGCAAATCACCAATATCGAAGAAATTGGTGGCATGAAAGGCCATTGTGCCATAGTTGTTAATCAGTATGAGTCATCTACCTATCTTACTTACCATGACATTGATGCGAATAATAAAATCAAAGATGGTAAATTCATCGACATTGCTCAAGCAGTAAAAGCACTCGCCAGCTTAAAAGACGAACCTATAGAAAGCGAAAGTAACTGGATAGATACAGACATTTTGTATTCAAGTGACAATCAATTAATCTGGTATGTACCCGCTCATAAAAGAACACTTTGGTTTGTTGCTAGTGAAAATAAATTCTCAGTGAAAGTTCACACACCATCTTTTGTTTTTTCCCTAAATCGCAATGCCCGAAATTTAAGAGTGTTTAGCTGTAAATCAAAATCTCGCCCAACCCCTGAAACAAAGCTCTACAACGCCCCATTGATGAATGTAGGTATTAATGGCTCGCTCTGCTTAGGCTCTGCGACATTGCCTGATAACGTTCAATCAGATAGCAAGCAAATACGTACTGCGTGTGAATCAGCGCTATTTGATACCAATTTTAGCCACGTAAATAACACTAAAACCTTTAAGAGTAAAAGAGAGGTGACGACAACAAGGCATGTTGCTTTTTGGAAGAAATTTGAAAAGGAAAACCGCGAACCTAAAGCGAGTGAACTTGTATTGTCTACCGTATCTTTTAAAAAATTAACTCAAGGAGCATAAGATGTATAAATCACCGCAATGGCTAACGGATAATGAATTTCAAAACAAAAAAACTAAAGTTGTAATCATTGGTGCTGGTGGTACTGGCTCTGAGTTAATAAGTCAAATTTTCAAAATTAATTACACATTAATGGAGTTAGGTAGTGCTGGCCTAGACGTAACGTTAATTGACGATGATGTAGTTAGTCCCACTAATTTAGGGAGACAGTCGTTCTACCATTTTGATCTCGGTTTTTCTAAAGCAAAGACACTGATTGAACGCTTTAATACGTTTGGTAACTTAACGTGGAAGTACGTAGTTGAACGTATTACGCCCGATAATATAAACAAGTATATTCCCAATAACTGTGTAGTTTTTACATGTGTTGATAATCCAATTGCGCGTGTTACCGTGGGTGAGTATTTAGAAAAGCGGCTACACAGCGAAGTTTTATGGATTGATGGTGGGAATAGCAGAGCTGATGGGCAAGTAGTGCTTGGTACGTATGAACAGAGAAAAGACCTACCATACCATCGCTTACCTTCTGTTTTTGACTTGTATGGGGAGCAGCTAAAAACACAGGAGTATATTGCAACCGAAAGTTGTTCGCATGTTGAAGCAATGAGATCACAAACGCTCGGTATAAATAATGCAATAGCATTACAAATGACGCAGCTCTTTTGGCAGTTAGTCCGTGAAGGTGAAATTACAGCGCATGGCGCTTTAGTTGATTTAAAATCTTTTACTGTTAATGCCTTGCCAATCGACCCTGAAATCTGGACAATGTTTGGCCTCACCGATAAGCGCACTTAATTTGGTGATGAAGGGAGCACACAATGAAAAGTTATAGTTTTATTTTCCTCTGTAAACAAAGTGGCAAAGATATTCGTAAAACAATTAATACTAAAGGGGAATGTGTTGGTTATGCTCTGGAACTGGCTGCAAAAGAGGCGGTTTCAAAGTTTGGTACACAAGAGATTTATTTAGAATCATTTTCACTCAGTAATTTTTAAACCCATTTCTGTAAAAGTTCTGCATCTTAATTTAGCCCATTCCCAATCAGTAGCGTGATTTTCTTATTCTGGCAAACTTAACTCATATTCAATCTAGTTAGGTTTGTCATTATGAAAATAGATACTTACCAAGAGCGCCTTGCTCGTATTAAAACTATTCCAGACTTACACAATGAAGTCGCTGACGCAAAGCGTACAAGCATGAAAGTTCGATTACATGCTAAGAGCCGCATACCGCTAGAACATCGTCACAGTACCGCCCTGTTGAAAATGTACCCTGAACTAAACGTGCTTTATACAAAAGCTAAATCGGTTGAACAGAAACTTCAAATTAATTTTCTACGCATTAAAGCTAATTTACGTGAAGGCGATATAAGCGACCCTATACCTAAAAATGCAATTTGCCACATTAGGCGTAAAGCGCGTAGCTATTTTCATGTTTTAGGCAAACTTCCTAGTGCAGTCACTTTTGAGGGTTGTGAATACAAAAGTAATTCGTTCATGGCTTTTGTAAGCGACATTTCAACCACCAGCTATCAATAGAGAGTTACCCCATGCTTGCCATTAAAACACCAAAAGAAATGAAAATATCACTCCTGCAATTGTCTAATATCTTACTGCATAGAGACTTTATAAAGTTGCTCTTGAACAATAACCATCGCTTTGAGCAATTCCCTTTCGTGAGTGAGCTGGTGGAACGCGAGTCATTAAATACGCTGGCAGAATTAAAGGTAGTGGCCAAAAGCGTAAGTGAACGCAGTGAATTTAGAAAAGCGGTATCGTTAAGTGATAAAGATTACATTATCAGCATAATCACTCAAGCATCGGCAGCTATCAATACACTCGCTGATTCAATGTGTCCAGACCCAGTAACAAAGCAATTATCTTCTTTTTCAGTACGCAAAGATGAAACATTTTTAGAAAAAGCGACTCAGTTCTTTGGTGCTGACTTTGGGTTGAGTGTGAGTTCTTCAATCAGTATTAGCACAAGTGGGTATGAGGCAAGAGACAACTACAATGTACCTTCACTCTATTACTTTATAGGCTCTTATTTAAAGCTTAGGCATACAACTAGCTATATAACACATAGCCCCATTGCGGAAGGTTTAATAAATCATGTATTACTTCGAGGGCGTGATTACATGCTTAATGGCCATCCTGCAGATCTCTTTGCTCATGATGTTTCAAATATTACGACCGCTAAAGTAAATGGCCTACAGGGTATTTACTTGCATGATGATGCGCTTATTACGAAAGCCTCTATCGAGGGCACAACAAAGCCAGAAGGTAACTACTCAACCTATTATGATTTCTCTGAGCTAAGTCAAACTCGTTTTGAGTTGGTGGGATAAATTTACAGAGGGTGTTTTGACCCTCTCTATTTTTTTCACTTTCCCTCAATAAAGGTAAAACTAAGTTTAATTATTTTGTACTTCGAGAGAGAAACGAATGAGTATTTTAAATTACATATATAGATTTTTAAGATTTTTTATTGCTGCAACCTGCTTTACGATCATCTTAACAGCGTCAATTATGTTTATTTGGTTATCTATCCTCCCCCCAGTTCATATTGAAACAGATGCTAATGTCGCTATCAACGAAACTCAGTATGTTTTTGCTGTATTTAAAGAGAGCGTTAAATATGCATTATTGCTTATTAGCCTTTATTTCATAGCAGAACGCTGTCTATTGAATGCAGAAATGAAATCAGCCTCATTCCAGAATTATAAAAAGGCCAGAGGGTAAATCTAGCTTAGTAGCCAGAAATGTAAATGATGCTTTAATAACCAAATACACCAACAAACTTTATAGAGATTTTTATTATGTTCAATCAAACGCTAGTTCTAGGTAATTTATTCCAAGACCCGATTCTTCGTTATACAACGCAAGGTACAGCTATCGTTAATATTCGTATCGGTACAAATACATATTACAAAAGCGATGGTGAGAATAAGAAAAAAACTGAAAGCCATGATGTTTTTTTCACAGGTACAGTGGCAGAAAATATAAATACATACCTTAAAAAAGGGAGTTTGGTGTTTGTACTCGGTGAGCAAAGCACTTCTATTGAGAATAATTCAGTGAAAGGTAAAATTTATCATAAAAATATTAAAGGCCACACTATCAAGTTTTTAGATGGTAAAAAGAAAGACCATGCTTATACCGATAACAATGCAAACGAACTTGACGATCAACACCAAGATAATAAACCTGCACCCACTACTCATAACGAATATCAACAGAAAAGCGCGGGAGTTCAGCAGCAAGAACCACACAAGAGCGCCCCAAGACCTAGCAATCAATATCAGGCAATGCATGCTGAAGGCTTTGCACCTGACTCAGATTTTGAGTAAAACCATCAAAGAGTGCCACTGAGCACTCTTTTTTCATTCTTATATCTAATACCTACCGGCGACCCGAATTTAGCCCTGAATCTTTCCCTTACTAGTTTACCCCCCAATAATATATTGGCGAACAAGGGTTATTTATAAAGAGAATAATTTCCCTTGTTCTTGTGTTGAAATACTCATTTTACACATTGAATTAAAAGGAATGTTGTGTAAAATGAAGATCTGCTCTAAGGGTTTGAGCAGAAAAAACTTTTAGTTTTGGTGTCGCGCCAGTTTTGAATTGGTTACTCTCCACTGGTGCGCCATTTCCCCATTTATTCTAAATCAAATATCAAACATTTAAATTTACACACCCCTTTTTAGGCATCTCTATTTTTTAACTTCCTAGATTAAAAACGTTTTAATACGCTTATACATCTCATAAGCGGAATAAATAATGTTAAAGAAGTTAATTTACACGAGCCTACTGGCTGCAATCTCATTTAGCGCACTGAGTATTGAGCAAAACGAAATCATAGACCTACAGCAAAAAGCCAATGTGGGTGATACTTCAGCCCAACTTTTACTTGGCCAGTTAATGCTAACAAAGCAAGTGAATGTCGCAGGTGATTTAACCGAAAAAGGGTCGGAATTAATACTACGCGCAGCTAGATCAGGTAATCCAAAAGCACAATTCATGGTGGGCGTGTTGTATGAAAAAGGTGTTCTCGGTCAGGTAGACTTAGAGAAAGCCTATATCGCTTACCAAGATGCGGCTAATAATGGGTATGTAAAGTCGTTAGTTAACATGGCCTATATTAAAGAACAGCAAAATGACTTGATTGAAGCTCGAAATTTGTATTCTCAAGCGGGTGAAAAAGGGGATGCACTTGGCTACCTAAATCTATACATTTTAGAAAAGCGTGAAGGGAAAACAAAACAAGCTGAAAAAGCGCTTATCGCAGCCGCTCAAGCGGGAAATGATACCGCGCAATACATCTATGCCTCAGAGTTATTAAAACTTGATACAGAACAACCGTTGAATGATGCCTCTCCTGCTATTTTGTGGCTTAAAGTCGCTGCCAAACATGGTAATACAGACGCAATGACTGATTTAGTATCACTCTATGACAGAGGAACATTCATCAGTGCAGATCACCCTTTCATAGAATCAATTCTGAATAAGTTACATTCAGAGGGCGACAATAACGCATCGTTCACCCTGGCAAAGTATTACATCAATTATTACAAGTCGTACAGCAAGGCGTGGCCACTACTAACACAGGCTATTTCAAATGATGTAGATGGAGCGTTACCTTACAAAAACTTGATACTTGATTCAAAAAAAGTAATAACGACCGAAAAAGATATTTATGTAGCATCAATCGCGCAGGAAAACGACCTTCCTCCAGTCCTAGTTAAAAGCGGTGCTCGTTTCAATGTTGTAGATGAACTTCAAAACGGCAGTGTTTTTGTTGTTGAAGATGAACTAAGTGTTTATGGCTTTGCAGAGCAATCTTTATTAAATGCTGCGCGAGTCAATGAAGATATTCGACCAATGGCCATTCCTGCCCCTGTTGCAATTGAAACTGACTTGATTGATATAAAGTCACAGAGTGAAACTGAAACCAGTGAAAATGATGCTTTAGAGTTACAGAGTAACATTGAAATTGATGAAGAGGTTAAAGCTCAGCCAATGGATCGAAATATTCAAAAGGTCGTTGCAGTTATTAATCGACCTGTTAACTTTAGAGAGAATGCACACCCACAAAGCAATGTTATCGGAAGTTTAGATGCTGGTGATGAGGTTGCTTTAATTGGTTTGGATGATTGGGGTTGGGCGCAGGTGGTGCATGATGGCACTGCTGGTTTTGTTATGTCACGAGCCCTTGATTATGACGACTAAATTTCAGTGCACGCTATTATACACTTTCAGCCAGTATCGTTGTTTTACAATTGAGGAAGCGAATCACACATTCACTTCCTGATTATTAAATTAAAATTATTCTGCAACAACGAGTTACCAGCAATTATTACAAGAGAATTAGAATGGAAAAAGTACAGAGTAAAGTTGAGAGCTTAATAGCTCAACCAATCAAAGAATCGTTCCAAAGTAATAGAAGCGCTAATATAGGTTTTGCATGTTCTAATGGTGTTCAGGTACAAATAGCTAGACCTACTTCATGTGAGTGCTGTGGCGAACCAGTTAATGTTTTTAATGTCCGTGATGCACACCATCCAGTTGATAATAAAAGCTCTATCTTTCACCGGGTAATATATTGTTCTAGGACAGATGCTTATCATCAAGATATATACATCGTTTTTAGTTACCTATTGGGTGCTAAGCTGCACTACTTAAATAAAAACAATGAATTAAGTTTACCATTAATGTCTTTTTCACTGCCGATAGGCAAAGCAATTACCTTTAATGCTTTAAGAGGCCTAAACGCGCTGAAGCGTAAGTTAGAGTTTAATAGCTAACATCTACCATTAAATGTAATCAAATGCGCTGTTCAGCGCATTTTTTTTGCCTATCTCGATACTCTGCTTTCATTGACTAATATCAGTACATTAATGTGTATGTTCTTGCCTGGTATTCTTTTCCGGCAGTTTCAAAACCAAGATTACGCTCTATTCTAATTTATAACTCAATAAGCTTGTCAACATAGATCAGTGAACCAAATAGTATTTCGGCTATAGGTAACCGAATACTTATCAGAAACCCTTTCAGTAACTGTTTTCCAATCAGTAGCTCAAATATCGAATATTGATACTATTATTTCATCAACTCACGACAGGCATTTAAGACAATGGAATCACTTTTCAACAAACGTTTACTTGAGGCACAAAAGCAACTTGGTTTAACTAAAGGATCTAGCCAAGAATTAATCAAATCAATTAAAGCAAAGTCTGAACGCTTTACTAAACCAACAGTTCACTAGGAGAGCTCTATGATTATTTTCGTCGTAATTTTAATGGGTGTGTTTTTCTTGATTACTACTAGCTCATCAATGTTTTCTGATACCGCTACTGATGAGCAAATGCGTGAGGTTGGTGTGCTGTTACCCAATCAAAATAAGAGTGTTAATTCTGACGATGACGATGACGATTTTTTGTTAGAGTTTGATGGCACTTTACCTCCAGATTATTATTCAGATCCAAATAATCTAGTAGTGATGTCTATAAATGATAGTGAAGAATTTTAATAGTTAAATTAGATGCTGGGCTTAAAAGCCAGCTCTAATAAATTTATTTAAGTATGTGTGTTAAAAAATACCCCAATTAATTGTTCTAAAAATAATAGCACTCAACTTTAGTATCATTAAGAAATAATTAAACTCGTATTTATGGGTTGGTTTCGTCTGAAATTAGGTGTTTTTTGATAGATCATTGATGGCTGGGTAGCCGTGTGCTTTCATCTAGTGAATTATTGGTGACTTTCTTTAAGTAGTGTTATTAACAGCTCGTAGTAAGGGGGGGAGGCTTTCTCAATATAGGGATGTTCTTGCTTTATGTTTTCCTCTAATTCATAAATTTTAAACGCAGGCACATTAAATTGTACAACTAACCGGTTAAACACCTGTTGTGGATTTGCCCCTGGTTTTTGTTCGCTCCCAACTTCCTTTTGTTTCTTTTTAATTAGCGACGTTACCTTTTCTTTCATCTCGCGTATATCGTCAGGAACATTGAATTCATTTTTAAGACGAGCCTTAAATGTTTTTAAGCTATGGCTGTCGTGTTCTTGTATGGCCGCATTACTTTGCGCGCGTAAATGCTCCATTCTATTTGATTTATTTACATCAAATCCATTTTTAATATCGTGCTTATTTTGTGAGTGTATTAGCTTCTTAACTGTTTTTTTATTGATACCAAGTGATGCAAATAACTCTGGGGTGATGAAGATACGCATACTTTGATAGCGCTTTAGTTTAACGCTGTAATTCTGTTGTAACATGACCAGCCCTGCAGCTGCTAAATCCTTTAATGCATTAATTACAGGGTTGTAGTTTTCACGACCATGGCGGTATTTGGCTGTTGGCTCTGATATGTGAAGTTGATTAACCATTTTGGCCAAAGCTTTAATGGACATTTTAATTTCAAACAGGGAGTTAGAATAGGGTTTGTATGAGGCACAGTAAACTAACGCCTTCATCGTTTCGCGAAGGGTTTGCTCTCTTTCTATTCGCATACGGTTAGTTCGCGCCGCTAGTGCGATGGTACTGAAACCAAGATTTAGCATGCCACCAGCGTATCGCGCTTTGTTTAAGAACGTATTAAGTTTGAAATCATGCATTTCAATACGAGCAATAAGCAGCTTAGCAATTGGATTTTTAGCTTTAAAATCGAAATGCGGAGTCAAATGCCTATGCACAGAGCGACCTGTTATTACAGTGTCGCTCATGGTCTGATGCTACGATCAGATAGAGTAGTTTTCATAAAAAACACTTATAACTTAAATTTTAGCCAAAAAAGCCCTTGACCTTATTTTTATGTAGTTATAAGCTTGTCCTAAGTTACGTGGGACTTACCAGTTGGCGCTGGTTGCTTACAACATTACATAAATATAAAACCTTCCTAGAACCGACTTTATGTCGGTTTTTGTTTTTCTATTGCTTAGCAATGTTACTTTATTGTTAGTTTTTCGTTGTGCTTAGCCTTATCTATATGTTAATTATTCAATTATTTATCGAATTTCGATCAAAGGATACTTCGCTTAAATAGTTAGATCAAGATAATTCACAAATGATGATCACTTTTTTATGCTTATTTGTACCCTTTTCTAATCAGTAGCCTAAAAACTCGAAATACGTATTATGTCTCTCAAGGGTTAGGCCGAGTATCCAACACTACTCTCCGTTGGGTATTTGGCCTTTTTAAATCTACCTTTGAAGCGCTTCTAACTCCTTTATCATTCTGTCCGTTTCCTTCTTTGCCTGCTCGATTATTTCATCTCGAAACTTAACTATATTTATACCTTTATCTTTAGCCATCGCGTTTATATCGCTTACGCGCAGGTCTTTAAATTGCTTGTCTGTTGGCGCAGTTATTGTTTGATTACTATCAATAATTAATACTCCCTCATCCTCCATCATTTTAATTAATAGCGCGAATGCCTCCATTGACTCCGCTTGTGTGTTTCCATCACGCATAAACTTATCAATTAATCGCTTACCATTTAATGCGATCACTTGAGATGATTTTTTACTTACTTGTTGCTGCAGCTGTGCTATTTGCTTTGTCTGTTGGTAAGTTTTAACGCTTACCAACAATAAAATAGCAAGGCTGGTGGCTAAAATTAGTTTTGTTAAATAACCGGCCATTATTTTTGGTCCTTAATATCATCTTGGTTCAATTGTAAGGTCATTCCCTTCTGAACTAAGAAATCTACTTCAATACCTGCTGGAATCTCTATAACAGGCCACATAGCCTCAGCAATTGCTAAGTAATATGAAGCTACACGTTCCATGGCGCTACTTGCACCTTCCATTATTCCTGCTCCAGCGTACTGGTTCAGGTTTTGGCTTTGCCATACGGTTGATGCAGAAAGCTCAGTATTAATCGAAGGTACTTGCTGCGGCGCAGCAGCACTTGCAAAACCTGATAAAAAGCCTGCTTTTATAGAGTTGCCTATTGCTTTACCACTTCGCTCGATTACCGTACCACGTATACCTGTTAAACCATCTGAACTAGACACAGCATAAGCCGTTAATGATTTTTCAATGGCTTGGCCATCATTGGTAATACATGAAATTGCTTCTGCACGGATTTCAACGCGTTCGCTTGCTAGGTTACCAATACCTGCACCAAGGACCATGCACTCACGTATATCCAGTGAGAAAAAGTTAGGCATAATCGCTTCTCGTTTTACACGAAGTAAAATAGGGATAGGTGTATCTTGTGAACCTACTTTTGTTGGCGCCGCAACACCATTTATTAACGTGCCCGATAATATTGAGCCCATTGCTAATGTAAATTCCCCTTTATCACCTTTTGCTGATGGGTTTCTTTCGTCATTATTTTTAGCAATTTGCCCTTCACGACTATCGTCTACATTTTGATTGTCATTCGTTAAACGCTGAACTTTAATATCACTAATGGTTACTTCACCAGAGCGCTGCACTTCACGTATACTGCGTTGAGTAATTGTTCTAATAACGTTGCCTTTAATTTGGGGTGATTGCGTTATTATCTCAGTTTGTGGCCTATATAGTACATTTTGGTTTTGCTGATCTGCTTGGTAACTGACTGGCTCACCTTGTACTTGAAACTGTTTGCTAGGCAACTTAGTGCTTATATCAATTGGTTTTGTGTTCGTAGCGCTCTTCCTTTTTAGCTCAAACATCTCATTTTGCATTTGCTGCATTGAAAGTTTCAATTGTTCAAGGTTTTCAGCGTCTTTATTGTATTTAGCCTCCATTTCGCGCTCTTTATCGGCTAAACGAACTTTCATTTCATCAACAATACCTTCTGCTTCTTGTTGGTCCATTGTACCCAATGTGTCAGATAGGCCCAAAATTGATGTTACAGACTGACTTTCAACCTGCTGTTCACTCATAGTGTCATCTGTAAAAAGTGAACCCCCAACAAACCAAAGAATAACCAGAAATATGATTCCTAGAATGCCCTTGCGTAACCATGGGTTGTCTTCAATATAGGTTTTTAGCTTTTCCTGAATCATTCACCTGCCCCCATTGTTAAGCGTGGTCTAGTCTGACCATATGACTCCGCGCTTGCCTTTTTCAGTTTACGAATAATATAAATCTCTGTTTCTTCCCCTGGTTGTAAGTAAGACTTTGGATATAGCGCAACCGATGTAACCCCATCGTTTAGACACATTTCTTCACGTACTTGGTAAACACGATCGCTATCATTGTGCACAAGAACTACATCAATAAAGTCCTGGCTTCCACTTAATCGTTGACCCGCTTCATGATATATAGCTATACGACACGGATGCTTAAGATAATTTGGTATATCGTTCGTTATTGAGTATCCAGATGGGGTCTTACCTTGCGCTATCGGTTTCAAGATAGAAACAATACTTTTTTGATAACTTGATGAACGCAGTACCGGTGCGTTTTGCGCTTCAAGAGTCGCTTTATCAATTTTTTTCTGTTTTTCCATTTCGTTAAAATGATTCAGCGCTTTTAACGTCATCTCAGCTGGCATATCTATATCAATATCTACCATGGCTGGTGGTGAAGCCATTGGTACTAATACGATGGAGATTTCAGATTCAATAACACCGTCTTCAGATAGTAATAAACTAATTGGTTGCATTGTTCTCAACGTCACATACAAGTGGCCGTCCTCAACCTCAAGTAAAGCTTGCTCTGAGTTAGCACTTGTTTTTACAGATAAACTTCTAAAGTTAGTTCGTATGGCATTACTAAATCCCTGCCCGACTGGAATTACTATGTTTCTTCCCGGCTTTAGGTTGTAAGATTGTTCGGGTTTAAAGCTTTGTTTCACTTTTTGTAAGAAATCAGGTTCATTACTACTCTTACTTACAGGAGTGTTTGACGCTGATCTATTAGTTTCGTTAGGTACAAAGCTATTAGTTGCAGCGCGCAACTCAGCGGCCCCGTTATAAGCTGGTTGACCCGCCGGTGTTGCATTCATTGGTTTTCTACCAAAGTTTGTTTGTATTGGTATGTCTAACCCTTCATCTTGTGCATAGACTGCCGGCATTAAGCTCAGTGATAAACAGATAGATGCTGTTATTTTATTTATTAATTTCATTTTCATTCCTTAATCGTCACTTATGACTTTTTTAAGCTCAGCAGTTAACATTGGGTTTTCTTCAACCAGATATTCAACATCACGGTTCTTTGGCAGACCTTTGTATGAGTTAAAGTGTGTAATAGCAGCGCGTTCAGAGAAAGGTTTAATTCTGAACTCATACGTCCATCTTTGAGGTAAATTGATATTATTGGCAGTGGCTTTTAGTTTGATAGTTCTGTCACCCCAGATCCAAACCAAGTCCTTTACAGGGTCATAAATAGCGTCTTTGATAACAAAGGTTTGCTCTGCATCTCTTGCTATTAAAATCTGAACCTCTTTTTTTAGAGAGGGTAATATTTGCTGCCGTAAGTAAGGTGAAAGCATGCTATCCAGTTGATTCAATACAAAATCAGCATTGTCCTTCGATAAATTCCCTGCTATCGACGCTGCCGCAACTGCCCATCGTAATTTATATTCTTTATTAGCCACATTACCCGCAACGACTAAAGGCTGTGTGAAATTAGGAGGGGTGGCGATTACTTCTGTATCTTTAAAAGCCAATGCGCAAGCTAATACCCCTGCAATGGCAAGTAGACCGTATTTAATTATTGTATCTTTAGTTTGATTTGTTTGAATCTCGCTAACGGATTTTAAAACTTTGCTTTCACTTCTTTTCATCTAATGAGTTCCTATTGAAAATATTCACGACTATATGGGTCAGGTATATATTTACTTTTTTTCAAAAATGGCAAAGCGCCATGCCACCATAGGAAGTGAAGGATAAAACCTCTTGAGTAACGTTCTTCGGTGTATTTCAGTGTAAAAAACCAAATTAAACCAAAAGTAAGTAGTTCCATTGGTTTGTTGATCAATATGCCAAATCCAAAACACATGATGGGCATAAGCACATAATGCATTGGCCATAATATGAGAGTAAGTGGCTCATTAATGCGTTTTGGCATTCTGTATTGAAAAGGATTATCTGACATTTGTTTGTCCTTCATTAAAATCTATTCGCTATTATTTACCGTTAACAGACGAATGCATAAAATTAGAGAGGGTGTATTTGATACCTCTAATTATTTAGATCAAAAAAAAAGGCTCAAAATGAGCCTTTTTTCTAGGAGGGAAACTAAGTGTGTTATTAAAGGCCTGGGATACCAGCGGTAAAGATTAAATCTAATACTGAACCAGCATTTACCATTAATACTGCACCAAGGAATGCACCAGCAGCCATAGTGTAGTTTTGTTGAGTGATGTTATAAACAGAGTAACCAAATGCTAATAGCGAAATAGTCTTACCCGGAATACCTTTTATCCAACCATCAAACGTTGTATATATCGAGTTCCATTCGGTACCACTACCTGCAGCAAGTGCTAGTGATGAAAACACTACACATACTATAGCTAGTGCTAATAGAAGGTATTTAGTTTTTTTAGATGTCTCAACGTTATTCATGTTGTCGATGTTTGCAATTGCTATACTCATGGTTATCTCCGATTAATGAGTTGTTTTAATTCAAAGTGATTATTCACTGTAATTCATTCATTTTAAAATTTTAGAGCGTACTAAAATGGCCCCTCTAAGCTATGCTAATTTTAAAGGAGCACATTAATGTGTTCCTAGTCCTTCTCAGCAAAATCATTATTACCTTTAACTTGGCTTATTTTAAATTTTACAGAGGGTTAAAATCGCACCTCTAAGGTATACATTTATAAAATTCCACCTATTAGGCGACTAATGCTGAAACCTTGAGCACTAACTGACTTAGCATCTTTAGTCTCTGTCATCTCCATTAATTCATTTTCAACTTCTATTGTGCTACTTATCCCATCTATAAAGCCTTTTGACTTAGCATCCTCACCAAGCCACACCATTCCATTAAACAGTTCAGGATCGTTTGCAAGTTTGTCTTTTCTCGCATCAAGCACAGATGAAACGAAATTGGTGTGCATTGGCATCATTAACGAATCTTTCAATAGCTGTTCATCTTCAACTTTCAGTTTTTTAAATGGATCAATGATTACCTTTTTACCCACGGAAGTTAAAATTTGTTTTTTAACTCCCAATTTCTCAGCTAAACCCGTTAAATCCCATGAATCAATTCGCACACCAATAGAGCCAACCATCGAACTTTTGTGGGCATATATTTTATCTGCAGGCGATATAGCTTGGTAACACGCTGAGGCACAAATGGCTTGAATGCTTACATAGAGCAGCTTTCGTTCAGTTACCGGTTTATCTGTGTAACTTTTTATAAATGAATAAGCCGTTTCTCCCTGTACGGGCGAACCACCACCAGAATTAACAATTAGCATTATTGCACTCGCCCTTTCGTCTTTATCCGCGCGTTGTATTTCTTTCGCTAAATTGTAGCCAGAGCCGCCACCAGCATCAGTCATCTCACCCTCAAGCATTATTTGCGATACATACTTAGGCTTATTTATTTCTAATGTCTCTGTCTTCCAGTTTATTAATATGGCCGTTAAGAAGCCTCCAAATATAATGAATGTTTTAAAAACCTGTGAAAATGAATAAGCCTTAGCTACTGGTCCTAACTTAGATTCAACTGTTGAAGTTAACTCTGATATGGCCTGTGTTAAATTTTCAGGTTGAACTTTAACTTGCTTAACTTTTTTTCTTTTAAGTTTTCTTAGTAAATTTGTAATCATTTTAACTTGTACCTTTATGGAAATTACGGATTATTCCTGAAATCAATAAGGCAATGCCTATCAAATAAATAAATGGAAAATAGGGCAACACTCCGCCTACAAAATTCGGAGCTAACATAAAAAATGTAAATAAGCAGAATGAAACCCAAATGATTTTTATATATAAACGCACCAAATTAGGTTTAGCCCCACCAAATCTATATGCGTTTGCTTTGTGTCTGTTCACAGACCCGTAAATTAAAGCTAAACAAAGTGGAAGTGACACAAACAACCAATACTTAAACATCATTATTCGCAAAGCGATCTGATACGCTAGTATCTGCCCGTTTATTGCTAATCTTTCTTGGAACGTACTACCTATGACACCATCCCATTCCGTGTCCTTTTCAGGCATTAACTTTGATAAAAACCATTTGTATAGCCCACTCCCATTTACCCATTTATCTTGTAAAAAGAGGGTTTCGTTATGCAATACGTTCCAATCATTCTCTGAAATCGCACCTTTAATCTGATATGACTCTTGCAGTACATTCGATTTGTATTCGTCTGGTTCAGTTAATAACAGCATGAGTAACATGGCTGCTACAGAAAGTGAGGACAGCAGTAATAATATTTCTAAACGCGTATGCTTACTTGTAATTGCAGTCTTCATACTGCATCCCCCCAAAATACTGCCAGCCTTTTGCCTGTGGCCGGCACTCCCCAAATACTTAAATCAATGCGATTGAATACCAATAGATTGAAAATTAAATATAGTTTTTTATTCGTCTCTTTCGTTGGCGTATGCAATGTTATTAAATTGTCCTTTGGGTGTTTATTTGACCAAGCACGCAAGCTTTCTTTGGTCCAATCCCACACCTCATTTTCACATTGAATTTTCATGCAACATAATTGAGTTAATTGATTTGAAATATATTCACAAAAAACCAAATACGCAGCCGATTGTCCTTGTATCTCAGCCTTGGCGTAATATGCGCTCAATGATGTTGTAATGATGGATATGTAAGTAGGTGCGCCACTATTGAATATATCAATGTTGCCCATGTACTCTTTTACTTTGTTGCATATTTTTACTACTGCCGGGTTGATGGTATCTATCATCGACAATTGTATTTTAATATTTGACTCACCAATTGAATCAACCAATTGCGCTTTCTCTGTCAGAGATTTATTTTTAACTGCATGCATGAATTTTAAAATTGATTCAGCGTCAAAGAATTTATTTAAAATGAGTAGCCCTACTTCATCTTTACGCAGGTACTCTAACTTTACGTTAAGTTCAGTCGTTGAAATTGACTCAAAGTTATTGTTTTCAATCCACGAATATAAACTTTCATTCGTAAAATCCCACGTTAATGAGGCTGACAATCGCTGGCCTTTTGGCCTGCCCGACACTTTTGCGTAAATGATTGGGTATAAGTTTTCTGATACTGCCAGAATTAGAGTTTCAACTTTTGTATTTTCAAGATTGTCTATAACGCCGTTCATAATTAGGCTAAATACGTGTTCTTTGTATATCTTGTTTTGTAAACCAACATACAGCGCAAGGTTTCTTGCCAATTTCAATAATGCTTCGTTATCACTGCATAACTTTAAAAACTTATCCTGATTTTTTTCACTTAGTCGTGCTCGTATCTCATTCTTAGATGATTGCTTTTCAATGTCATTCAGTGAAAGCCATGTTTTTTCAGCTGTTAAACCATTAAAGTTTTCAATTCGCCACTTTTCTATAACCATTTGGCTCGCTCCTCTGGGCAGCTGTTAATTACAATAGGTAACCTCATTTTAAGTTTACGGCCATCTGCTAACCGTGCTATGTATTGAAGTTTTGGTAAATCGCCCATTAAGCCCATTGGAAATGAATCATCCATCTCTTTAGCTGAACGCTCACCATGCATTGAGTTGAAGGCAAATATACTTTCGCTACTTGATGCACCAGATGAACTTTGATTTTGAACTTTTGTAATTGCTGTCTTTGAAAATTGCGCAGCAACATACTCTTGGGTCTTTGGATCAGTTGTTCTAAAAGAAATGAAGTTATTACATAATCCTAAAACCCTGTTTGCTGTAGGCTCATCTGTTTTAGCTGCAATATCGCTGATTGTTTGTGTAGCAAGGTAAAGCTCGATTGATGATGCACGACCAACAGCAAGGAGGTTTAATAAGCTGTCATTATTTTCAAGTGCGGCATGTGCTTCATCTAAGAAAACAGCAACTCGTGATGCTTTCTTGTCGTTATTGTTATAACGGCGACCAGACACGGCGGCAATCTCAGCCATAATCAAACGCGCTAAAAAACCTGCCGTTTTATTATCAGTCATTGAATCTAAACTTATATACAGACACCCCCCTTTTTCCATGAGGTTATCTAAATCTACTATTCTTCGTTTATCTTCACTTTCGGGATCATCAATAGGGGAAAACAAATCATCCATTGGCTTTGACGTTAACGCCGTTAATACAGGGCGTAACGATGTGATCATCTTTATAAAATGCTCAGAAGGGTGTTCTATTAATTGAATAATACCCAATATAGCCGCGTTCTCATGCGACTCGCTTAAACGAGCTTTATAGTATTCACTCATTACTTGCCAAGCTTCTACACCTTTTTTAAGGTACTCAGCCATATTCAGCTTTGTTTCGTACTCCGGCCCTAGTGTCCTTTCGTAAAACACACGTAACACTTTTTCACAGAACGGTATTTTCCCTGAAGACAACGCTTTTTGGATGGATGTTAAGCGAATAGGTGTGCCAATGTACTCCATGCCTGCAGCCACAAATGTTATTTGTTCATAGGCGAAATCTTCAAAGGTTTTGCTGCCCCCTGAAGTACCCATTAGTGGTGCCACTCTGTCAGCAATTTCTGAGACGCGTACAAAGTTCTTTAGTAACGGTATACGACAAGAGTCACTTTGTGCAGCTGGATGCACACTGAAAAACCTATCGCCATAGCCTAAGTGCTCCATTTCCTGCTTGATAGACTCTTTCCAGTCAGTGTCGTTTTTTGGGTCGATAACGACGATTACTTTGCTGTTATTTTTTGTTTTGTCGCCTTGTTTGATCTTGTTTTGTTGTCCATTTATATTGAAGCGAGCTGAACTTTCTTTAGCACCCATATGTATAGCGTTTAGGCTAAGCAAGCGTAATAGAGTTGTTTTGCCTGTACCTATATTTCCTGATATGAGTGTGTGCCCGAAATATGTATCTTCCACAACTTTTATTTCTGTCTCATCGCCTACGGCATGGATAAAGGGTTTTCCACCAAGCTCTTCAGTTTCATGCTGAAATTCGTCTGTTGCTTTACGTAGAAAAAATGGCAGCTTTATATCCGTTAGTTTAGAGTCCATATTCATAACTTGATAAATACGATTGGCATGTTCAGAACCCCATTCGAACCCATACCCCATAAAGTTATGTCTAGGGTCAACAAATTTATCATTCGTTATTCTTGGTTCAAGCGAGTTGATTTCTCGTAATTTTTTACAATCCATAAACTCTTTTCTATTGAGTTTTAGTTTTAACTGACGCTCAATTAATGGTTTTGCTTTCATAGCATACAAATAACTTCCACCAGCTAGTATGCCAGCAATACCAAATGAAACGGTTGCTCCTGGTTGAAATGCACCTAAAGTCATAAACGGAGTTGTTATGGCACCAATGCCATAAGCTATTGCTGTGTTTACTTCATAGATAGGTCGAAATAGAAACTCAACGTATCGTCCATCTGTTCTATTGTACTTGCTACTCACTGAACACCTCTGTATTTGATACATCTTGTATGTGGACTTGTATGGAAAAGGAACTCATGTCGTTAATTTTTACGTCATGTTTATAGCGCGCTTTCATTGATTGGATTAGTTTGCTTATTCGTATCCCCTTTATAAAAGATGGGTTTGAATCGCTAACTAACGCTACTTCTTTTAATATAATGTCTATGTGTTCTGGACCACCAGACACCTTAATTTTGTGAGCTAGCAAGATTTCGCCAAGACTTCCTTTGATGCTTGTTGTTGTGAATTCAAACTCTGTTGGGTCGGTTGAAGGCAAACTAGATTTATCTTTACCGGCAGTATCTTTTTCCTTAATAGTCATACTCTTTGCTTTAGATGAATTGGCATTAAAACTTTTTTTGGTTTCTGAACTTCTTTTAACAGCGCCAGTTAACGAGGACTGACCTAAAGGTGTTAGTTCAAAGCAAACGACAGACTTCGCTTTTTGACGCCGAACAAGTGTTGCAAGGGATGAGCTACCTAGTTTTTGCCTTATAAAACCTTTGCTTAATAGCTCTTGCCCAGCTTCGATTTGATTAGTGTTGTGAGCTTCAACGTACTTGTTTACGTCTACGTACCATTTATTATTGATTTGCAAAACATAGTCGTGGGATCTAGGCTTTTCTATCTCCAAAGCTGGTGGTATTGCCCGTTCAGTTTTTTTCGCAGGTGAAGTCTGTTCAGTTTTTTCCGCAGGTGAAGTCTGTTCAGTTTGTACTACAGAGGTATCGGTGTCGTTCTCAAATAGAATTGGTGTAACATTCGCCTTCTCCGGTTTTTTAGGCTTTGCCATTTTCTTCTTTTTGGCCGTGACCTGATTTTCCCCCCCGGTATTTACTTCACCTTTAGGCGCAACTGTTTTTTCTGTTTTGGCGGTATTGGTTTTTTCCTTCACATCGTTTACAGCAGTGTTAATTGAAACGGTTTGTTTAGTCGTGCTAATGTTAACTTTGTCATGTAATTCGTTCGTACTTTCAATTACCGTCTCTTTTTCTTCGCTAAGCGCTGCAGTGTCAAAGCTTAGCTCTGTAAAGCTTCCATCTTCTTTCGTAATGAAATATTTGTTTGATCCACTTAGGTAAAGCAAACCTTCTAAGTTTGGGTGCACTGGGTCAGAATCATATATCCACTCGCGATACACCACTTTGATCAACTCAATCCAACTAATGCTGATTGTTTCGTCAATGATGTTGATCACATCTTGTTCAGTGAACTTGCCTATAGCAAATAGCGCAAAGCGATTTTCTTTATCGAATGGCTCTACTATTCTGAAGTCTTCCATCATTCCTAATAGTGACTTGGTATCATTTGGCAGAGCATCGAAGTGGTTAGCGCGTGCAGCTTTGAGGATTCCATCAAACGCTGATTGCCAACGAATAAAAACACAATCTCCAATTACAAAAGCATGACTTTTTTCGGTATTAAAATTCCATTTACTTTTAAGACTTCGCATCGTATCAACAATAGACATCATTCTGGATTTTTTTAAGGTACCAAAAGCCGAAGTTGCCATTGTTTTGACATCTTTAGCCGTTGACACTGAATCTCCAAAACGAATTGCAGTGGCAAGGTATCCATTGATATGAGCATATCCGTTGAGTGCAGAGGTTAGATTGCTATATAAATCATCTGGGGAGTCCATAATGAACTCTAATCCCTCTCCTTTTAATATGTGAGGTAACAGAGTTGCACCTGAAGATACGTGTTCCCTGTGTACACGAGAAGCCCTAAAATGGACAAAATATCGTTCGACTTTATTGCGGGTAGCCCATTCAATTAAAGTTTCAATTTGTGGTATCCAAGGCTTAATTGGTTTCCCCCAACTCGCGATTGGTACACTTATATTTTTTTCATCATCAAAAATTGTATACGCACTCACCTGCATATCTGTCAAAATTTTACCTGTATCATGTAAAAGCGCCCCAACCCACGCTGCATACATGTAACGGACACGACGTTGTGCATCTAAGTCCACTTTGCCCACGGTCGGAGGCAATTGATTGTCTGCCTTACGTAAAGCGATTAAAGCTGCATCTAGCGAGTGCCGAAATAATCCACCTGGTTGTGAATGGTGGTGGTATTCAGATGCAGGAAGCATGTGAACATATTCGGCCAACTTGCGAATTACACTCAAATAACGCGCGCCAAAAAGATTAACACCATCCTCAGTGGTTCTATGAAACCCAATATCTACGTGTTGCTCAAGCGCTATAATTTGGTCCTTATAGCGCTTTAAAATGGCATCTACACAAAAAACACTCAGACCATTTACTTTGGGTGGGTAAAATTGAGCTTCAGCATCGTGTACCGGCCTGTTATAAATATCCAGATAAATTTCTCCACTTACATTGGTCTGTAGGTGGATGGGCTTAGGTTTATCGTTAAGCACTTCTACGTCACCGGAAACCGGCTTGGTAGAAGTGGATATACCAAATAGCATTTTCATGGTGGATACAAATGACATTAGGCTACCTTGCTTTCACTATCTTCATTTTTAGCTTTAACAATTAATACTAATTGCTCTTCTGTCAGTATTGTTTTTGCTACCTCATAAGGAATGTCACACAGCGAAAGCATGTTAAATTGTGGATCACGTAAAAACTCCAAATAGTAACGCGGATTAAATTGGCCACCTTCACGTTTACCCGGCGAAGTCACTTTCATTATTCTGTCAGTAACACCAGTAACAATTGCTGCTGCCTGTTTGCAAGCTTGCTCATACTCAAGATCATCTAAAGCACCAAACATAAATAATTTTTCAATTGCGTTTAACTCTTTGTCCACGGCAACAATTAACTGAGTAATTGTGAGTCCTACTGGGTGCGAAACTTCAAATTGCATGGCATAGTTGTCTGGTGTATTAATTATAAAGTCACCCATAACCGGTAAACTTTTCTCACGCTCTACACGTTGCTCATGAAGTGTGTCCAACTGAGCTTGAGCAAGATTTAAATTAATATCTCTATGCCACTCACTTATTCTTGTGTACGCAACGCTTGAGGTTTTTGCCATGCGTAGAATTGCGGCTAAGCGCTCGAATGCATTTAAAATTTTATGCTCGTTAAGCTTTAAATATGAGTGAGTGTGGTCTGTTTCATAGTTAATCGTGGTCGTGATTGTTTTCATTTTACCAGCATGCTTTGTTGTGGCTCTTTGCGCCTGGTTATTCTTTACATGTTCAGCCGATATTGAATTTTCAGTTTTATTCTGCATTTTGGATCTCCTTAGTTTCTAAAGTTTTTGTGTTGTTTAGTAGCTTTAAACTTTGATGAATCATATTTATAAGTGTGATAATTGGCTCTGCTTCAATTAGAAATTCATCAATTAATTTAACTTCCCAGCTTTCAGCGTTTTTTACTAATTGGAATCGACTTGTGGTGCCATCTTTATTCCGCTTGAGTTCTTTTGCGTAGCGAAGCGTCTGCTTATTGCTTTTAGCAACATTCAGCCTTGCCCAACTATTTTCGTAAATTCGCCACCTGAGTGTTACTCGGTTGTGGTTTTTGGTTTTGTATATGCGAATGCTCGGTGCAACCTTGCCGACTTTATCGGTTCGGTCTGGATTAGCGGCTTGACTTATGATTTGTCTATTCATGTCTCGCCAAGCACACCAATACCCATCCACTAACGAATCAAGCTTTAAAGCTAGGTCGTCCTTTTTATCAGTTAAATACTGCCGTACTTCAAATGCATCTTGGTTCATTTTTTTAAACTCTTGTTTCTGTCTTGTTGTTATTTTCGCGTAATTATCTGTAAGAGAAAAAAAATACAGAGGGTATAAATGCATGTTGTAAATTTCGAGCACCTTCCGGTGAGGTTTTCTTTTACTATTGATGCCCTAAAATCTAATTGAGGGCAGTTTTCTCAAACTGCCCCTAAACGGGCGGTTTTGCAAAAGCTGCCCCCAATTAATTAAGGGGATAATTAAGTTTTAGAGGTTTGTTTATTTCGTGTTTTATTTGGTAAGTTAAGATTGATTAGGCAAATGCCCGCAATGGGCGTTTTGAGTGAGGTCTTAATTAATTGAGGGCGCATTTAATTATTTTTATTAGTTTAATTTAATATTCTGCCCTAAAAATGGGCGCAAAAAATATCTCTCCCTATTAATTGAGGGCGGTTTCTTTTCTTTTTGCTGATTTATTATTTTGTAAACTTTTATTTTAAGAAGCATGAAATTTAGCGTATTTCCTCTAAATAAATAGAGTTGCGCCATTGGGGGTAGGTTTTGGGGGAATGCACTATTAATTGAGGGTAGTTTTAATTAATTTATATCTTTGAGACTAGTGGTAATGCCCTAAAAATGGGCGTAAAAAAAATCGCACCCTATTAATTGAGGGCGGTTTTAGACTTTAGATTTTTATGGTTCTAAATTATTGAGGCGTAATAGTCTTAGTTTTATATTATAAATATGCGAGTTTTTTATCGTTCAGCATCTCAATCATAATGCTGGCTATACCAATAAAGCAGAAATGAGGCTCACTTTGTTAGAGCGTTAATGCATTTAATAAGATGGAAATATTAAACGAGTAGCGCTGTTCATAAATAAAAGCAGCATGAGAACTATATGTTGTTTACTTATCGTTAATCCCTACGTATTGCCATGTTGCGCCGTTTTTGTGCCGTTTTTTTGCCACCTACCGGTAAACAACCGACCTACCCAATATAATAAATAATATAGTGCCATATTGTGCCGCTTTAGTGCCGTTTTCATACCACTTGCCTATAAGCGATTGACATCTCCAATACCATAAACTGCGCATTTCCATATTACGCCGCTTTCATGCCGGTTTTATGCCCATTTTGTTCTGTGGCTTTGGTATTGACTGTGTTTTTAGTTTTCGCTCACTCAAAATAGCTAATTAGTTCCATAATTAAAGCTTAGAGGTGTCATTTTGGGGTGCTCTAATATTTAAAGCTTTTAATTACTGGGTGTATTCTCTGCCTGAACAATAAATATAGGAGTGTAGAGAATGGCTAAGAAGATAGTGAGAGCTGCTGAGGTTGGGTTCGGAACAGTAAGTTTTACTGTGTCGGGTGACGATAAGCCAGTGATAAAAACGTTTAGCTCTTCTGTTGGGCGAATTAATGAGAGCCGAATTGGGCAAGCCGATATGGGGATTGGTAAGCGTGAAACGGTAGAAGTAGATATTGATGGCGACATTTTTGAAGTTGGGCCGGATGCTTATTTAAGTGCTCAAGATTCTGATGATGTTTTAAGTGATCATTATGTTGGTTCCAAACAATATAAAGCATTATTAAAAGGCAGTCTTTCTCTAATGCATGATCGTGTTATTGATTTGCTTGTTGTTGGCCTACCAGTTAATCATTGGTCCAAAAAAAATGAGCTTATAAAGCTAACTGAAGGTGTGCATGATTTCAAAGGCGGTAAGCAACGAATAGTTAAAAAGACTATGGTGTTGCCACAACCTGTTGCTGGATTAGTCTCTTATGCGACAAGTCTACCTAAACAAGAGTTTGAAAAAAACTTTAAAACAGCAAACGTTGTTTGTATCGATGCCGGATACTTAACACTAGATGTATGTACATCTCGTGGACTAACGCCAATAGAAAAAAGAAGTGGTGCAACTGAGAACGGCTTTTCAACTGTGTTGAATGAGATAATACCGACCCTATCAAAAGCTTTTTCATTAACTAACAACCTATCAAGGCGCTTAGTGGATGATGCTTTCTGGAAAAAAAATGGAAAGCTAAAGGTTAGAGGTTACGAATACCCATTTCCAATTTGCAAAAAAGAAGATAATGATCTTGGTATTGAATATGACGTAACGGGGAATATAAATAGTTCTACAAGTACGGCTGCAAACTATGTAAGAAATATTGTAGGTAGCGGTGATGACATTGATTATTTTGTTTTATTTGGTGGACCTATTAAAACGTTTGAACCTGCTATTAGAGCGCAATACCCACATCACAAAATGATTGTACTAGAAAATAATTTAACTACCGTTGTTGAGGGGTTGTTCTACGCAGGCAAACAAGTCGTTAGAGGTTAACCTATGAGTAGTATAATTAAAGTAACAGCGAGAATAAAAAGAGAAAGTAAACTTGGGGTTCATTTGGTCAATGATTCTCAGTTATCTGGCTATCCTAATGAGTTAATTAGATTAGCCATTCAAGGTTTGTTATTTGAGAGTCTAGTTAATAATGGGGGCGAGGTAAAATTATCAGTTAACCAATCGAATCACTCTTTGGTTAGCAGTAGTTTGAACAAAGCCTCTAATGCTGTAGAAAAAACTCAAAGTAAGCCTGAAGAACAAACCCAAATTGAGTCTGTAGAACAAGTTGAGGAAGATGAAGACCAACTTGACCTCGTACCTTACTTGGGCAGGTACATTGACGATTCTGATTTTAATTTTACAGATTCAAATGGAAATCCTGATTAAATAACTGCTCATCCAATCCTTTAGGATGGGCATTTTATAAAGCGCTTTGAAAAATAAATGTAATTTAATTTTTTTTATTTTAAATGTTTTAAGTTAATGTCTCATTAAGCATTGAATCTATTAGTATTTATAATTTAAATTAAAAATTAACCCACCCCTAGTCACAAGTGGTGACGTTATTTTTATTGAGATGTTCCTTTTATGAATCTATAATTCAAATTCATTGAATAATTTTAAACGGAACTAGAGCAATGCTAGAAAATGCTAACAACCTTGCTGAGCAAATTAATAACTACTTTAATTGTAATGTGGAGCTGTTATTAATTATTAAGTCACTTATTGATTTTGATTGCGATATTGAGGGTGTCATTGGCATTGATTCACAACTTGTAGAAGCCCTTAAAAGTACACATGTTCAAGATATTGCATGTTTAAAAAATGCAGATTCTCGCCTTCCTTTATTCCAATTAGCGTGCTCACCAAGTGACCTAACTAAAGCTATTGCTAGTATGACAAAAAACAAGCCAAAAGCAGGGTCAATAGACCACATATTTGCTTCTGAGGTTAAATAGAATGTCTATATCATTGACTAATATTTATAAAAATGAAATTGCAATATGCGCTTTAGCAGTGTTAGGTACTGAGAAGAAGATCCTACTTGCTTTGTCTCATAGACGAAAAGACAACATTAAACACTTTTGGAAAGACCTCCCTTTTTCTAGACAATTTCGTCGTGGTCAAGGGGGTTGGGTAAAAGATACTGAAGGGCGGTTGATGGCCGACAGAATTTTATCGTTATATAAAAAAATGTATAAAGATACCCAGCTCGACAGACCTATAACTGGTGTTCAATTACTGAATATGTACTATGCTTATAATGCATTGTACCCAAACTCAAAAATTCACCCTACTCGTATATTTTACTTTTTCCCACTAGTACGTGAACAGCTACTTGGTATTATGCCCTCATGTGCTTGTTGTTCTAAGTCTTATGTAGTTCATTATGATGACAACTCTGATATAAACCTTTGTGCATCGTGCCAAATTACTGGTGCGAAAGCTCCAAAGGCTAAACGTGAGAAACATGAGCTATTTGAAGATCAGATAACTGATGTTCCAATGCATGATAATTTACCTCAGCGACAACAAGTTTAAAAGTTAATGTAAGAGACGCATTTAAAAAATTTGATTTTTAATATTTGAAAACCAATACTAGTAGCAATTTCAAGTGCCAAGGTGTTGGTTTTTTATGCGTAAAACTTTTTTATCATTACTTCTTATTGCTTCACTACCTTTGCAGGCCGGCGAATGGCTTGATCCAATGATTCCTAATAAGTCACAAATAAGCATTAATTTTGTTAACTTACTAGGTGATGAACAGGCTTCGCTAATTAATGTTGGGTCAAACAATAATGCTGAACAAAAGCATTATCTTGCGGGTGTGCTAATTCAAAAAGATAAACCTAAATATTTAGCTTTAATAGTAGCTAACTTAGATAAAAGTTTGTCAGGATTTGATTTTGATTTCAATCACGTAAATGTAAAGGCTACATGTTCTCGCCTAAAAGGTGATGTGGCAGATGAACTCTTAAAAACTAAGGCTTATTTATCACAAAGCGTGGAGCTGTACTATAAACAAATGTCATTTTCTTCTCCATGGCATCAATTTAAGCAAGCAAGTAATACTAAGCGTTTTATTCAAAAAATCTCAGATGTCGGTAATGTAAATTCTATTTCATTGTGTGAAATTCCAAGTCAATTTTTATAATTTATAAAAGAGGCTCATTAGCCTCTTTTTTATTTCTTCAGTTAACTATCCCCCTCCTTTTTTAGACGATTGAATGTTTAGAGGTAGCATATTTGTACTCTCTATTATTTCAAAAGTTCCTATATAAATAAGAAAATGGCTCAATTGAATATTGGGGGTCATTTTGAAAAACACTATATTAGCTACTTTACTACTTGCAAATTGCTTTAACGCTTCAGCTGCATCATCAACTTCAACAAACTCTCCTTTTTATGGCGATAAGTACAGAGGTTGGTATTGGTTTGAAGATCCACCAGTAGAACCTGAAAATGAGCCAGAAAAAGAAAAACAGGCAGCACCTGCAGCTGAAACTAAGCCAGAAGAAGAGAAAAAAGAAGAAAAAGTGCGCTTAGATGTTGCTTGGCTCAGATCAAAAATACCAGAATATCAAGAAGTTGCAATTAATAACCCAACGAGGGAAAACATTGCACGATACATGTATGTTCAGCGTTACATGCTAGATATGGGCTCACGATTTGCAACTAAAACAACGGAATTTAATCAGTTCGAATCTGAATTAGATGAATCAAAACGTCGCCCTATGTCCACGTTTTCATTAAACGTATTTAAAGATGACACTAAAAAAGCGATAAGCAATGTTATTAGTGCAATCAATGAAAAATCTCATTTATGGTTTTTCTTCTCCTCTAATTGCGCCTATTGCAAAAAACAACTTCCGTTATTAAAAGAATTAAAAATACGCTTCGGTATGAATGTACTTGCTATCTCAATGGATGGTTCAGTATTGCCCGGCATGGAAGATATTGAAGTTGTGGTTGATAAAACAAATGTTGCTCAACGCTTTGGCGTTCAGTTCACACCAACCATGTTTATGGCTCTTAATGACGGTACCGGTTTTACCAAAATAGGTGAAGGCTTAACTACATTACCTCTAATGCAAGACCGTATTCTTTTATCCGCCCGCTTAAAAAATGTAATTACCGATGAACAGTATCAACAAACTCAAAACGTTCGGGAGATAAATGTGCTGACCGATACGGATGGAACTATGTTAGCGGATGCAGAATTAATTGAGAATGATCCTGGTTATTTAGCTGAAATACTAAAAGCGAAATTAGCTGATTCTAAGCCAGTAGGTGCTCAACTGTTTAACTCTCTTTCTGGGGAATAATGATGAAATTAAAAAGAATTGGAATTTTTGTTAGCTTATGCATATTAACAAGCTCTCAAAATGCTAATGCAGGAATGAAAGACTTATTTGATTCGTATCAAAATGATTTAGGTCCATATCAAGTTGACGTTGCTAGTGGCAATAACTGGGGGTTAGGTCAATTTTCTGCTCGTTGGAATCAGCCTACAATTGATGTTGTATCATTAGAAAGCCCATCTATGTCAGTAGGTTGTGGCGGCGTAGATCTATATGGAGGTTCGTTTGGTCTAATATCAGGCGACGAGCTAGTTCAAGTTGGTAGAGCTGTTGCTCAAGGTGCAGCTGCGTACTTTTTTAAACTAGCAATTAATAATATCTGCTCAACATGTGCTGCAGAAATGGAGAACTTACAAAACAAATTACAGCGATTTAATGAACTGGCTCGAAATGCCTGCGCTGAATCTCAAACCTTCTTAGCTAATAACGAATATGTTGGTGAAGATAGGTTGGTAATGCAAGAAAGTCTTATTAGTTCAGATATGGCCTCAAAAGTCGGTTCTGTTACTAGCTGGGCGGGGTCTATTCTTGGCGATAAAAATACAAATGAAAAGAAAGATTTAAATACCAGAAAACTAACTCTTGAAGGTAACTCAGTCTATCAAGCGGTTACCTTACTAAACCCAACTTCAGCAACGCCTTTTTTGGATGCGCTTGAGTTTAAAGGTGATACGCAGAAGAAAAAAATGGCGTCTATGTTAATGACTTTATTGGGTACCAAAGTTATTAAGTTTGAAAATGGTGCGACTGATGTAGATTCAGAACCGGGAGTTGATAACACTGGACCTGCTAATTATTCTGATTTCATTTTTGGGAAAACAGCTGTACCGATAAAAATTAGAAGCTGTGGAAATGAAACTATCCCAACTGGAGGCGATTATCGCTGCTTAAATGTTGAAACAGAAACAGTGAGCTTTACTCCATTAGAAATGGTAGTAAAAGCGAGACTTGTTGGAGAAGCCGGTAGCCCTGGTATTTTTGCTAAATATTTAAGTCAAACACCTCTTAACGCAGAGGAGAAGCGCTTTGCTAAAATATTCACTTTCCCATATGTACGTTGGGCAGTATTTGCTAAAGAGAACCATATAAACATAGACGATATTGCGAATTATGCAGCTACATTGTTGTTGAGACAAATTAACGACGAAGTTTTTAATCAGGTCAGCAAAGTTTATGCAATGACCGCTTCGGCTAAAGAAAATATGTATAACTCAGGCACATCTTTAAAAAAGGAGTATGAAATTGCATACAGAGACTTTAGCAAACAGTATGAGCTTGTAAGCGATAAGATATATGCAAGTAATACAGAGAGCACCCAAGCCCTCCAAACAGTAGTGCAAATCTCTGCTATAACCAAACAGACTAAAGGGTGATATATGGACTTAAATGTTTATTTACAAGGTGATTTAGAGTTTGCGAATGATACTCTTGTTGCTGTAGCTCGTATGTTTAACGCTGGTTCGACTTACGAGCAAATACAAACAGGTGCAGGGATTTTAATATTCCTAACTCTATTTTTATCATACTTTAAGTATATTTTAGATCCAGAGCGCTCACCTTACCCTTTTAAAGAGTTTGTCTTCGGCGTTATGGGCTTTATTATGTTTGTAGGTCCCCTATCCCCACGTTTTACTGTTCATCTACAATCAGTTTCAACTAGTTCGCTTGACGTTAGAACTGTCTCAAATGTACCTTTCTTAGTAGCTGTTCCTTCTTGGGCTGGTACGAATTTAATAGGTGGCTTACGTGATATAGCTGCCAATAACTTCACAACACCTTCAATGGGCAGTAATGCACCCGCAGACCCATTAGGAGCACTTGTAAGACTCCATTCTATTCCTATGTCTCCCGTTATAAACTCCTTAGATCACCCGGGACAATACGACTTTAAAACGTCTATCAAAAATTATATAAATGATTGCTATATACCTGACCAGCTATTAAGTACAGGTAATCCAAATGGGAACATGGGTGGACTAGATGCAGCTCGCTTAGACAAGGTAATTGATAAAATTAAGGTTACATACCCTGACTACTACACGAGAATATTTTTAAATAATAGTCCAGATGGAGAGTATCTATCGTGTGACTTGGCCTATAACAAAATCTATGCCCATGTAAATACGGGCAAATTCCCTACTATGGTTTCTAGTTATTATGAAGCGCGCGGCGTTGATGGTCCTTCTATAACTGCTGCATATAGCCTTTTGACTGGTGGCGGTATGGCCAGCCCTAATCCATATGAAATAATGGCTGGTCGTTTTCTTGCTTTTCATACTTACGAGGCTCTACAAGGTCAAGATAGCCCGTGGGTTAATAAAATGGTTTTTGAGTCAATGCAAAAACGTTTGTATGAGCAAGCAGGTGAACGCTCTTTGTTCATGAACTACATGATTCCAATGATTTCTGTTTTTGAAATGTTTACGTTCTTTATAGGCCCTGTAATGATCCTATTATCTGTTATGGGCGGGGCTGGCTTCGCCATGATAGGTAAATACATGTACCTCATCTTGTTCGTCAATTTATGGGGTTTCATAAAGGTTTTTGTTGATTTATTTACATATAAAGCAGCAGAAAAAGCATTTTCAGTATCAACTAGTTTCGCACAGATGGACCCATTTTCAATGGGAGCTATGCCCGCTGTAATATCTGAAGTAGAGGGCTTCTTAGGTGTTGCTTCTGCTTTAACTGCTGCAATTCCAATGCTTGCAATGTTTTTACTTTACGGTGGTGTTCACTCACTAATGGGTGTTATGAGTTCTGTTAACCCAACTGGTAAAGGCAGTGTTGATGGTACAAATATGGCCCCAAGATTATCAAGTTCATGGTCTGATGGTGCGCAAAGTATGGGTACGCACAGCAATACATACAACGCTGGCACTGGAGCTATTGAAGCTAACGTGAAATCAAGTGATTCGGGTCGTTTTGCAAACGTAAATATAGATTCTGGTATTAATAATTCATTAGGTAATTCAACATCCATTGCCGAGAAAGATGTTCAATCAAAAACCCAAGCATATGAGCAGACTGCATCTACTGCTATGGCGTCGCTTGAACAAAACGCAGATGTAGTAGCAGGATCAAAAAACAAGACTTGGGGAGATATGAATACGGCCGAAAAAACCGTTGCATTGAAAAAGTCACTTGAAGAAGGGCAAAGTATTTCTTCGGATGCTGCTAGCCAAGCCGCATTCCAAATTATGGGGCAAGCAGGAGTTTCAGTAGGGGGCGGCGTTAATACGCCTAAAGGTTTTTCTGCGGTAGGTGATACTCCTACTCCTGGTAAGCTTGGTTTGAACGCAGGCGTTTCAACAAATTTATCAAATATGGATATGACTAAATTTGGTATAAAGGATAGTTCAGCCCAAAAGCTTCTTGAAGATGTAGCAGAAAGCCATAAGGGGCAAACAACTAATAGTGAGCAAGGTGCTTACAATATTTCCGAATCAAATCAACAAAGCGAAAGTTTTCAAGAAAGTTTAAATAAAGGGCATAAATTACAAGAGCAAATTGCACAATCACGAGAACTTTCAACTAACTTAGGTGCAATGTACAACTCAAGTAATGGTCTTAAATTTAGCCAAGCGCTAAATAATGAAGCTTTAGCACCCCTTGTAGATGGCAAAGCTTTAGATACTTATATTGATGGTCTATCCGACGATCAAGTTAAATCATTAGTGGGTAATGATGCTGGTGGCACAGTTGATAGTAAAAAAGATTACCTCAAAGATAAATATCAAAAAGAAGGCGCTGAGTTAGCAGGTCCAGCGCAAGCAGGTTACGGAGGTATGCTGTCTATACTTGACGACACATTAGCAAAACAACCGCAGTCTATCGATGAAGTTAACAGCCAAGCAGATATGCTTGCTGATTGGAGCCAAGTTGTATCCGACAATGGCCAATCAAATGGCGCAACACCATCTCAGCTTAATGCGCTAAGTATGATGAATGACTCTTACCGTAAACTTGATGAAACTACAGCAGATGGTGGCGTGATAAAAAATGCTTCCCCTGAGTTACTAGGATTAGATACAGATACTTCTAATGCTAAACAGGCCGAAAATGCGATTAAAACGTCCAAGATTGATAAGCCTTTTAAAAATGATATTCCTTCTGAAAGTGACTATTCAAAAGAAAAATACGGGGCAATGACTGAAAAACAAGCTGATGCAATGAAACGTGTTGAAGGTCATACTTTATTAAGTGGTGACCAACAAGATGTAATCGATAGAATTAAAAGCGGAGAGCTAAACGGTGCAATGTGGGCGTTCGGGCAGATTGAAGGAGAAGATAAATTTGCTCGATTTGCTGCTGATAGAGCTGCTGAATTAGGCTATGACGAAAAGAGTGTTTATGAAGGTACTCAAGCATTGAATACAAAATCGCCTTCTGAGATCCAAGATATGTTTGGTCGCGTGAATACCGGCACAGCTTCATTTGATGATATGAAATCAGTAGCACAAATGTCACATGCAGCTGATTATTTGACTAATACACAATCTGGCAACGACTCTTTTATTGTAGGTTTAGGTGCTGGCGAGTTAGATGAATTTAGCGGTTCTACATTAGCATTTAAAGCTGGAGAGCAAGCGTTAAGTAAAACAGCGCTAGGTCGCGATATTAACGATGTAATGGATATGGGTGGTAAAGAAGGGTTTAGTCACGCGTCCGCTATAGATGCAGTGGGCTTGATGGCCGGTAAAGGTGGTACTGTTGGTGGACGATTCGCTTATGAAACATCACAGATAGACTTAGAAAGTAAAAATCAATCATACAAAAATGGTATTGATAGAGCCGACAAAGATAGCTTCTTTGGTTCCGGTATAAATTACGGAAAGGACGGTGATTATAAAGGTTCAGCTTTAAATTCGTTCAAAGATAAAGCTGCCAATATTATCCAATCTAATCCGACAAGTTATGACGCTCATTCTGCTGTAGCTAACTTACCAGCATTGCTTGATAACGAATCACTTGTAGGTGGTAGAAATGGTGAATTTACATCTGACCTAGCGAAAAAAGTAATGCTAAGTGGTGGAGATAATAACTTATTAAGAAGCGTACATGAGAATTCGGATGAATTAAGGGCTTCGGTAAATTCTTTACCTGATCAGGGCAACCTAGTCGAATATAAAAAGAATATGAATGAAATGCTTGACCAAGCTGGCGTTGCTTATAAAGAGCAAGGGCTATCATCCCTTTCACCGTATTCTGACGGGAATGAAATACAAAAGACAAGTAATGTTGATGTACCAATGGAAGTAAGCTCTAGTCAATCTCCTGTAGCAACATTCAAGACTGATAACGGTAGATTTACTTTACAATCACAAAATGAAGATGGTTCATTTGTTTATCAAAATGAAAAGGACAAAGGTTATTCCTATAAGCAAGGTGATGCTTACATGTCACCTATAGAGAGTAAAGAGCCAAATAGTGTAAATTCGACTAGTAAAACTACTGATAAATCGCTTAAAGCACCTGAAGGATCTACAAATACTACTCAGTTTGATAATAGCGAAATACCACTATCTACTGGTGTATCAGCATTCGCAGTTGGTGTTCCTGGTCTATTGAATTATGTAAATTCACAAACTAACGCTAATCAGTCAAAAGTAAGCGATGAAGCGGCAGAAAAACAGATACAAGGCGTGGATAGTTCTTCTTCTGTCCCAAGAAATACTTCTTCTATTGATGGTTATACTTCACAACCAAAAGCAGACAATACTCAGGCTGACAATGACAACTCATTAAATGGTGATCAAGCTCTGAACGCTCAGAATGTGAAAGCTACTGATGTTGGTACAGGTAATACGCCGCTAAATACAGGAGTTGCTGCTTCAACTGCTCAAGGTAACGCCACTCAGCAAGTGGATGAGACTACTCAACAAAAAGCTGACAATGCTCAGGCAGGCAGTGAGAACACATTAAATGGTGAACCAGCTGATAATGGCCAAAACGTGAAAGATGATGTCGCTACTGCAAGCACTGCACCGCTGAATACGGGTGCTACGGCTTCAACTACTCAAGCTAACGCGACACAGCAAGTGAATGACGCTACTCAACCAAAAGCTGACAATGCTCAGGCAGACAGTGAGAACACATTAAATGGTGATCAAGCTGATAATGGCCAAAACGTGAAAGCTGATGCTGCTACTGCAAGCAATGCACCGCTGAATACGGGTGCTACGGCTTCAACTGCTCAACCTAACGCGACTCAGCAAGTGAATGACGCTACTCAACCAAAAGCTGACAATGCTCAGGTTGACAGTGAAAACTCACTAAATGGTGAACCAGCTGACAATGAGCAAAACGTGAAAGCTGATGCTGCTACTGCAAGCAATGCACCGCTGAATACGGGTGCTACGGCTTCAACTACTCAAGCTAACGCGACACAGCAAGTGAATGACGCTACTCAACCAAAAGCTGACAATGCTCAGGCAGACAGTGAGAACACATTAAATGGTGATCAAGCTGATAATGGCCAAAACGTGAAAGCTGATGCTGCTACTGCAAGCACTGCACCGCTGAATACGGGTGCTACGGCTTCAACTACTCAAGCTAACGCGACACAGCAAGTGAATGATGCTACTCAACCAAAAGCTGACAATGCCCAGGCAGGCAGTGAGAACACATTAAATGGTGAACCAGCTGATAATGGGAAAAACGTGAAAGCTGATGCTGCTACTGCAAGCACTGCACCGCTGAATACGGGTGCTACGGCTTCAACTACTCAAGCTAACGCGACACAGCAAGTGAATGATGCTACTCAACCAAAAGCTGACAATGCTCAGGTTGACAGTGAGAACACATTAAATGGTGGACCAGCTGATAATGGGCAAAACGTGAAAGCTGATGATGCTACTACAAGCAATGCACCGCTGAATACGGGTGATGATCCTTCATTAGCTCAGAGTAATGCGACCCAACAAGTTAATGATGTACAAAAAAAGGAATTAGAAACTAAAGGTGAAAGAAATGAAGATGTGCAAAGTGGTAATGAAAGTAAGCCACAAGCTGACATTGCTAATAACGCTAACTTAGACCCAGGTACACAGTCTATGCCTAGCGATGTAAACGAAGAGCCACCAGCGACAAGCAATGATGTTACCGGCAATGCAGATCAACAATCTGAAATGTTAGATGAAAGTGACGCTGTTAGCGGTACAGATACACCAAAAGAAACTAGTTTAGATGCGCATCCTGCACCACATTCAATGATGAGTGAAAATACAGGAGACGTAGACACTGGTGCTCATATAGAAGCTGGAAGTAAAAACAATGTACCTATTAGCGAAAAAATAGAAACAACAACTGACGGTGTTGATGCACAAATCTCATCTAAAACACCAATAACTAGTGAGTCAGATGTAGAGGAACTACCAATAGATGCTATGCAGTTTTTAACTGATAATGAAGTTGGCCCTAAAGAGTTTGAAACAGACTCAGGTGAAAAATATACTCGCGTCGGTTCGTTTGGTTCTGCCGATGATCCAATTGGTAATGTATACGTTAATTCCGATGGTAATGCATTTTTCAATGATGGATTTAGTTCTAAATTACAGGACTATGGTGATATATCCGGTATTGACTATGTGAAACAGAAATAACAAAAAAAGCCCGAAAGGGCTTTTTTCTAAACGGTCGCGCGAATTGTCAAAATTGCTATTATGTTAAAAATTTTAAAGATAGGCTTTGGTTATGAATAAATATACGTTTGCAGTCGCTCTACTTGGTTTAATTCATTTCAACGCAACAGCAAAGCAAATTGAAGTGAGTGTTTCAACTATCGGCCTTACTGAGCATCAGGTTAGAGAAAAGGTAAAGTTGGAAGCTCGCTGGTATTCGGCCAAAAATGTACCAGTATTAGTTTCCGGCAGTGAAAAAATAAACTCGATCGGTGAATACAGCAGAGAAGTTACCGCTTTATCAGCAGCCGCTTTAAATATTACAGTGTTGAACGAATATTGGGATAACGAGGCTGAGACTTTAACCAGTAAGCTAGAAGTCACTCAAAATACGGATATAAGTGAGCATGTATTCGGTAGCCTTCTGAAGAATGACGCTTTAAAAAAACAGTTACGAAAAGCATATGAAAACTTGGATAAAGTTTTAAAGGTTAACTCAGAATACGATTTTACCGCTGCAAGTAGTGAAATGGGGATGTTGGACACGGTTTATAACGTTTTGTATATGCGTAATAGTTATGAAGATTCAATGCGGGTGAAATCATTATTACAGATTGATTATGAAAGTTATGTTTTAAATAAGTACATCACCCCTTATTTCAATTCATTGGAGCCCATAGCTATTGATGTAGACGATAAAGGGTTGGTTATTAAGTACGGGAGTAAGTTTTATAAAAAGCTCTCAAAGAGCTGTATGGCGCTTGTAAATGCATTTTTCTTTCAAAATACAAGTTCAACTAACAAAATATCTAGCAATACCTGCATAGACGAGCCGATATTTAATCAATTAGATCTTTCATATAAGAAAAAATGGTATGCATATGCTTCGGACTATAAGGATGGTGAAATTGTAATTATATATCCAAAAAAATACTATGGTGCTGAAGAATTAACGAGAATAATGAATGATCCTGTTAACGAGCTAAGAAAAATAGTTGTGATTAGTTACAAGGAAGATAACAAGGTTCGTTGGTAAATTTATGATCTGGTTTGCTTATAAAAATGCCTAGGCGAAGATGTTTAGCCTGTTTAATGTACGTTTAACAGGCTAAATCGGTATGAATTTCAATTCAAATAACTTGTTAGTAAAATACTGATCTACACTATTATTTCGGGATGATGATACAAGTAACCTTGGGCAAGTTCAGCTCTAGTTTTCTTTGCAATCAATAACTGCTCCTTTGTTTCAATCCCTTCAATAACTACTTTATGCCCTCTGTTTCTAATTAAATCGACTAAGCGATAGAATTTAATAGCGTTAGCTTTTGATGTTGTCGCTTTTTGTATTAACGATATATCCAATTTTACAAAATCTGGGTTTATAGAATTTAACGATTCAATATTAGATAACCCTACCCCGTAATCATCGATAGCAATTTGAAATCCATGCTTTTTCAAATTAGCTAAATTCTTCTCAAATATAACTTCATTGTGTTTGGCTTCACACTCAGTCACTTCTATTACTATTTGTGTGTGAGCTAATAACTTTGATAGCTGGTTACTGCAAAGATTAAAAGAAATGTTAGCAATCTCACAACGGGAAAAATTCATGAAAACCCATACATTACGCTGTTCAGCTATTTTTTTTACGGCAGTTATTTTCAGATTTGTTAATTCGACCAAGTTATCAATAAAAAAATTCGATGAAAATGGCTTGCTATTCTGAACGACAGTCAACTGACGACGTATTAATAATTCACATGCAAGCACTTTACCTGATTGTAAGCCCACGATTGACTGAGAGTAGTAGCTGACATTATTCATTAATGTATTCCACCAGCTCCACAGGAATATGATTAAGTAAAAAGAATGTAGATTTTAGTGTTTCATTCTTTTTGTCCTTTATAAAGATACGATGCAGCTTACCCTCTTGCCTGGTTGTCACAATAAACGCGTCAATATGATGGAACGTTAAACCGAAAATAGTCAGTGATAGTGACGTATTTGATACCTTCATTCGCACTAATAGCACAATCAATGAAAGAAAAGTTGGTATAGCAAGGTCATTAGGTGGCGTATCTTGATAGCCTGAGAAGTAGTGGAGCATCATTAATGGCCACAATACGCCTATACTCATTAAAATGATAAGTATAGCTCGCACAGGTGGTGATATCGAAAATAAATAATAAGTTCTGTTCATAATTACTCCTTAAATTTTCAATATTATAAAACAGGGTATTTGAGTCATGAAATTTTACACATGGGTAAAATAGGCTCTGTAAGTTTCGGCTAAAAACAATTTTTGCTTTAAGATAGCTATGGTTGATCTAAGAGAGAAGTTTATCGAAGTCAAATTCTTCATTTAATCTTTAATTTTTGGATTCAAAAGATTTAAGGTTTGATGTAATGAGAACTATTATTATATTTCAGTGAGTTAATTTGATTACATGAAAAAACATTACAGTGCTTGTTAGATTTTATTCGTTAAATCGCTTATTATTAAGTTTGAGTGCATTAAAAATTGCGAAAATGCATGACTAGACGTAAGTTAATATAATTTAAGGTATATAAATAATGCCATCGACAAACTCAATATCTAAACTAGGGTTAGAGGAAGCTGCAGTAAAGCTTTTTCAGATGGGTATTCGTTCTGCAACAGATTTTCAAAAGTTGTGTAACGGCCAGTTTAATGGATTGCAAGGTCGTCCAGCAGATATTCCCTCTAATCCAATGATGTATTTTAAAGAGATCAGCAACTTTAAAGAGCTTCTTAAACTCGGGCAAAGACTAAGTGAAGAAATACAGGCTGAAGAACAGCCAAAAAAAATAAACACAGATGAACGCGATGTAATGTCTTATGAAGATCTAAAGCAATTGGTGCGAAAATACAACGTAACCTCGATACGTCAGTGGAAAAAGGTTGTGAAGGAAGATAAGTTACCGGGTTCTTTCCCTAGCTCTCCACAGGCTTACTACAAGGATTTTGAAGGCTGGGATCTGTTTCTTGCGCCTAAAGCGTCCCGTTTTTTAGAATGGGATGAAGCAAAAGCCTTGGCAAAAAGCGTCCGTGTAGAGCATGGTTTAAAAAACGCTTATGATTGGCGTTGGCTTTCAAGGCAAGGCCATAGACCAGCAGAGTTACCGAGTGCGCCTGATTATTATTATACTCAGTTCACAACATGGAAAGATTTTTATGGACTGGAGTAAACATATTTGTAATAGCAGTAAAGCACAATTGCTTTACTGCTGATTTTTTTCTTTCAAGTAAATGTGTAGACGCGGTATTAATGGCTCTACTTTGCTAACCACCTCTTTTCTACCAGCATAATCTCCCAACGGTTTAAATTTAAACGTATCAACACAGTTAATTAAGAAAACAGGCGAATGCGCGTGTAAATCTTTTCTGAGGGTCATTTCCGTACCGCTATTATTCGGGTTTTTAGGCTCGTTGAAGCGCAATTTCAAAATCGGCGTTGCAGGTGCTTTCCTAGTTATGTTAAATAGCGTGTTACTTGTGAAATGACTGATAAGCTTACGCTCTTCTTGAATGTGAAGCTCAAAGCCTGCTCGCGAATCTGTACTATTGCCATGGTTAGGTGCATACGCCAAAGAGCGGTCTATTTTCTCAATCACCTGCTGCTTAGTTAGCGTTTTAATTTGTGACTTATGTTCCCATGAAAAACGCGCACTCAAAATATCCTTTTGAATAAAGACAGGGTGTGTTCGTGTTGCCATTGGAAATATGAGCCCAGGTTCTGCGTCGTGAACAATTTCAAATCGTTGATCAACTGATTTAGCCAAGCGGTGAATAACACCTTTGAGTTTCACCTTCTCTGCATTGAGGCTATCAAATAAAGTGGCCAACCTTTGCATATACGCAAAGTCGCATTGGATATTGATCAGGCCCGGTAATTTGATTGAATAGCGAGTTGATTCATTGTGTTGTGCGCGAAACTTACCGATATGCGTAATCGTCTTACGGATAGCCTCAATGCCGGTTTGGTGAATAACATCAAACGGTGCATCTAAAAGAGCTTGTTGATGTTCATCATTGAATTTCAAACGAATGCGAGACTGTACCAAGCTTCGAGTTTTGGCTATGTCTTCAGTGATGGTAGGTAGGACGAATATATCTGCACCAATAGAGTCAGTATTTTCTTTAAGTGCGCAGGTTAGAGCATCTACAGCATTAAGCACTTCATTGTATTGAAACTTAAAATCGCCCCGCGTTGTTTTGATTAGTTGTTCCATAGTGCCTCTTACTGTCCAATAATGACTACAACATGCACATATTATATACCACCTAATACGCGCTCTGACACATTTTTGTATAATATTTAGCTTGGCTTACCCTGATAGCGTGTTTATTTTCTTTTTATTTATTATTATTTTCTTTTTTTTTCTTTGGAGCGTGGCATTAGTGGCGTATCAGGAAAGGGAAAGATATATGAAATAAACAGCTACCCGAAGGGTAAAGCTGTTTCACCTTGTCTGTCAATAACATGTATGTTGTAGTCATATATATAGAACCATTCAATTTCATTCCCTTAATTTGTAACACTAGTTTACTCTTCCTACTCAACGACTTTAAATTTTACAGCCCCCCTTTTTGGTATCTCTATTTTTTTAGCTTCTGTGTTAATCCCTTTACTATTCACCTATACACTAATTAAATGCTTATTGGAGTTTACATGCTTACCTCTATTCTCTCCGCATCGCTTATTATGTTGGCCACCAGCGCCAGCCTAAATATAGATACGGCTTTACCAACTGAAAAACCAACCTTTTTACACCACGAACAGGCGTTCATACTCTCATATGACTTAACAGATACTGACGTTAAACTAACGTGGGATGTTGCTCCTGGTTATTATCTTTATCAAGACACCATTAAAGTAAATGAAATCTCTGAAGACGCACTTCAATTTACCAGTACGCCCGTTTCAACCCATGATGAATATTTCGGTACCACTATGATTATTAAAACGCATGCTGCAGCACACTTCGCTAAATCAGCCCTTAAACAGACTACGTTTAGTGTTTCTTATCGCGGTTGTGCTGAAGCAGGCCTGTGTTACCCACCCGTTACTGTTGAAATTAACTTATAGGACAACTGAACATGTTTAAAAGTCTCTCTATTATATCTTTGGCTATATTAGCCTCAGCCTGTTCAAACACGATTGTCGTAGAAGAACAAAAAAGTGTGGTTAAAGTAGCAACCAAACCTTATAAACCCACCTTTCATTTTGTCGAATTCGAATTTGATGCAGCGGAACCAATCAATGTTAAGACTATGGCTAAACAACTCGCGCCACACATTGCCCACTTAACCGCTAATCCTAGTCATTTTGTTTTATTGCAAGGCGCCGGTGATGATTCGGGGTCCTTTAATTACAATTTCAAGCTTGGAATGTCACGCGCTACTTTTATAGAAAACTATTTACTCGAGCGCGGGGTTTTACAATCGCAAATAAAAGTAAGCTCTGTTTCAAAAGCAAATAGTCACTTAAAGCCATACGCGCGTACAGTTCATTTAAGCTATTAATTGCACTGTGCCTGCGAACCCCACTCTGTGGGGCTTCATTTGTCTGGTTAGTGAAACATTTAAGGTATTATTTATTCATGCTTAATCATTAATTATATTTTCTAACACACTACTTATAGAGGGTTATTCTGAGCGTTGTGTTATATTCCGCACGAATTTAAATCACTACTATTTTCTTATTGGTTAGCACCTGTTTTAAGTCAGTATTTCCAATGTGTATAAGTGTTCTTAAGGAACCGTGATGGCAATAATCAAACGCTTACCTCTAGGGTTTTTATTTATAGCAGGGGTAACATCTATTATTTTTTCCGCTGCTATTTGGTGTCAGTGGGATAATGAAAAAAAATTCATGAAGAACGCCAAATTTCGACGGTTAATCGTTTTGCCAGCAGCGTTGACTCATTACTTAGCACCCAAGAATTAGTTTTATCGTTTCTTGAACAGTCTATTGTTGATGGCCAAGAGCTCATTGATAGCGACAGGGTTACAGAAGAGTTCGATCACCTTATAGAGTCAAACCTAGATATAGCGATGCTTGGCATTTCAAATCTAAATGGTCAACCTAAATTAGTGAGACCGCGCATTAAGCTAGACCCTCTCTTTAATTTATTAGACTATGATGAAACACGCGATGGATTTATTAACGCTTTAAATAGTGACCGTGTGGTACTTGGGCGAACATATCGAATAGACGGACAACTTCTTATACCGTTACGTAAAACATTACGCACTGACGCCGGTGAGCCTATTGCGTTGATTGTTATTGGACTAAAAATAGATGGCGCGCGCTTGTTTAACAATCATCAGCATTATGCCGCCTATAATACGCTCACAATGTTGCGTGATGATGGGTATCGCCAATTTATTTCGACTCACCTTGATTATTCCAGTGCGTACACAAATAAACCTTTTATCTTCTCTGAGCGAATGGGTAAACCCATTCCATTAGTTGATGTGATTGCTAGGCAATACCCCTACACAAAAGATACATTCAAGCCGTATCTTTTTTACAACGAACGGGCTCAAGTTGTCATCGCACGACTTGATACCTATGGTTTATGGATCAAGTCTATAATATTGAAAAGTGACATTTTAACCCTCTTAATTTCGCCTTTTTTAATTCAGTTTTCTCTGTTAATCGCCATTAATTTAGCTGCACTATATATAATTCGCTTACTGGCCGCTAAGCAGCGACAAAGAGATCATGATTTACTCCACCAAGCTCACCATGATGAACTGACGTCATTGCCTAACAGACATTACTTTAACAACCACTTGTCTGACTGGTTTAAATGCACGAAGAAAACATTTTCCATGATGTTAATTAATGTTGATCACTTTAGATTAATCAACGACAGATATGGCCATTTGGCGGGCGATCGCATTCTGCAAGAGGTAACGGCACGACTTAAAAAATTTGAAAAAAAAGATGAACTCCTTATTCGCTATGCGGGTGATGAATTTATTCTTTTAACACCTGACATACATACGACCGAGCTTCGCCGCAACGCATCAATTATCATTAAAGCAATGATGTTACCCTTTCAGATTGGTGAAAGTGAGTTACGCCTTGGTTGTAGCATAGGCATTGCGAAAGCACCTGAACATGGTAAAACATTAACCCTGCTTTTACGTTCTGCCAATATCGCGATGTATAATGCGAAAAAAGAAGGCAATACGTTTAATGTATTCACCTTCAGCATGGCCCAAACTTATATGGATCGTTTGGAAATAGAAGAGCGCTTACGTGTAGCTGCTGAGCTTGAGTGCTTTTACATGGTTTATCAACCGCAAGTGGATGCAAATAATACCCTATACGGCGTTGAAGCACTTGTAAGGTGGGAAGATAAAAAGTTGGGCTTTGTACCCCCTGATAAATTTATCGCCATTGCTGAATATTGTGGCCTAATGCCAAAAATTGGTAATTATATTATTGAAAGAAATGAGTGCATTGCAAAAAAGCTTAAATTTAACCTTTCAAATAGCAATCAATATTTCGGCTCAACAATTTTCCCACATTGATTTTATTACGATGCTTAAACAGTCCATTAACCGCCACAATATTGACCCAAAGCGAATTACTATTGAGATCACTGAAAGTCTTTTTATCGATGATATTAATAAAGTGCTCCCGATACTTAACCAGCTTCGTGATGAAGGCATTTGTATTTCACTTGATGATTTTGGTACGGGTTATTCGTCTTTAAATTTGCTTCGCACATTACCCATAGACGAGTTGAAAATTGATAAGAGCTTTGTGGACGATATTATGCATGATGTTCAATCGTTGAAAATGGTGCAAAACATTATTTCAATTGGTAAAAATCTAAACTTGACGTTACTTGCAGAGGGCATTGAAACTGGTGAGCAAAAGCAGTGCCTTATAGACTGTGGTTGTGATTTGTTTCAGGGCTATTACTATTCAAAACCGCTATTATTAGGGGTTTTGTGCCCATCCCCTCGAAATCGGCATTAGGATGAAACATTAACTTTTTTAGGCTTATCTTCATTTAGAATTTTATAAACTGTAGATCTTCCTATTCCTAATTCCTTGGCTATATCAGTGGCTCCCATTTTACCTTTATGAAGTTCAAGTAACTTAACCCGATCAACAGAACGTTTTCGACCAAAAGCAACACCATTTGCCATAGCGTCAATCCGACCTTCATTTGTGCGTTCTAATATACGTTCACGTTCGGCATCAGCAACAGCACTTAGAATAGTAACAACCATTTTCCCCATTGTTCCTTCAGTACTTAAACCTTCTTTAATAAAGCGAATGGCAATACCAGCTTTATCAAACTCTTTTATTAATTTAATCATATCGGCAGTATCACTACCCAAGCGATCTAATCGAGTAACTAAAACAAGATCACCTTCTTCTACCTTTACTCGTAAAAGATTCAAACCCTCTCTATCCATATTAGATCTGCTACCAACATCAGAAAATATTCTTGATGGTTTAGCACCTTCAGCTTCTAGAGCTTGTTTTTGGAGTTTTAGTGATTGTTGGCTAGTTGATACTCGTGCGTATCCAAATTTTCTCATAAGCGTCTATTAAATCGATAAGTAGAATTGTTGTCTATTTAGGTAATGTAAACGATTTAGTAGACGATTAATATAGGGTATATCAAACTGTCTACTATGTTATGAGATAAAGTACATGTTGATGTCTTATTTAACTATCTATATTCATAGTCTCTTGTCGAGCTGATTATAAATACCTAAACTTGACTTAATTGTTCAATCGCCTCAATTTGCTTAGTAACTAACTCCAAATAAGTTATCTTATGTTGGATCTTAATATTAAGTAAATTAAGTGTTTCGTCTGGAATATTATGCTTGTCAGCATTAATTGCCATTAATAATGGCTTAATATCAACAAGAAGAAGACCTGCTGCTCTTGAAGCTCTGATAAACCTAAGACGTTTCAATGCACATAAATCATAACGACCATAGCCTGATTTGGTTTGCTCATTGCAATGTAATAAGTTTTCAAGCACATAATTTCTGACAGTGTGGACGGTGGTTTGAGCGGCTTTCGCTAATTGAGAAATACTCAATGGAAAGTCCAATAATTCATCGTCTGCTTGGATAAAGCCATTAAAGTCGGGAATTTTATTTAGAAAAGAGGCATATTCAATAGGGATATTTTCAATTTTTTGGCTGTTCATTATCGTTCCTTATTTGAAAAAATATTGATACTAAATTTTATAGCAATAAATATGTAACTTATTGATAAGCCTTTAGACCTTAAAGAAGTGGTAACTAAAAAAACAAATAGTTACCACCTAAAAACAATAAATTACAAAGGAGTATTCGACATATTATAGTGACGTTATTTCATCAATGACAACACGCATTTTCGTCATTGAAAAACAGTCCTTCGAAGTCTGTTTTTCCTGACATTCTGTCGATATAATACTGAGAATCTTTTTGGAATGTATCTAAACAATAAGGACAGCGACAAAAGTGCAATTCATGGTCGTTAAACTTAAAAGGTACGGTTAGCGCCACTGGTTTTTCTGCCAAACACGTAGGGCAAACTTTTATATCCAATGTTTCCCTCAGATATTTATCTGGTTTTTTTTGAAAAATGGCTAAACACCCCTGACAACAAAAAAAATATTCAACAGATTTGTACTCTATCTTTGGTGCTTGCGAAATATTGATCCCTAATCTGATTAGCGAACAGCCACAGGTTGAGCAAATCATCGTGGATATCTCCTATTAGTTGTTTAAAAAAATAATGGTTTAACCCGCGCAGCACGATAAATCTTTAACATCTTTGCTAAAAGTTTGCGCACATAGTTTTAAACCCTCAACCATCGTTAAATAAGGGAATAATTGCCCTGCAAGGTCATCTACCGTCATATTATTATGAATAGCGAGAACAGCGCTTTGTATTAATTCGCCACCTTCATGAGCGAGTATTTGTGCGCCAAGAATTTTACCTGTTGCTTTGTCAGCGACAAGTTTAATAAACCCATCTGTTTCAAAATTTGCTAATGCTCTCGGTACGTTCTCCATATCTAACACACGGCTAATAACATCAAATCCCCCTGTTATGGCTTCCTCTTCCGTTAATCCCACTGTTGCTACTTGTGGATCTGTAAAAATAACCGCTGGCATGGTTGATAAATCAAGCCTAGCGTCACCACCTGTCATATTAATACCAGCCCGACTGCCTGCTGCGGCTGCTACATAAACAAACTGGGGCATGTTAGAGCAATCACCAGCGGCATAAATATTAGCCGTTGATGTTTCCATTTTATCATTAACAACAATAGCGCCATTTCTTTGTGTTTCAACACCCACCTCCTCTAAACCAAGCTGCTCGGTATTTGCATGACGACCCGTAGAAATGAGTAACTTGTCAGCGTTTAAAACCCCCTCATTAGTGTCTAATGAGAATGAGTGTCCATCATGGCTAACGCTTCTCGCTTGTGTGTTATTTAATACGCGAATACCTTCTTTTTCAAAGCATTCAGTAAGCTTTTGACCTAATAATGGATCTTCTGCATATAACAACGTATGGCGTGCTAATACCGTAACCTTACTACCTAAACGCGCATAAGCTTGGGCTATTTCTAACGCGATAACGGATGAACCAATGACAAGTAAACTCTCAGGTAGTTCTTGAGCAAATAGCGCTTCTGTAGATGTCCAATACGGGGTATCGGTTAAACCATTAATTGGTGGAATAGTCGGTGTAGAGCCTGTTGCAATTAAAATGCGATCAGCAATAAGTTCTTCTTCTGAGCCATCCTCTTTTTTGACAAGTAATGTATTTTCATTTTTGAAACGCGCAAACCCTTTTAATAAGGTCAATGCAGGGTTTGACTCTAAAATACTGATGTATTTAGCCCCACGTAATTCATCAACACGCGCTGTTTGTTGATGTGCTAGCAGAGAACGGTTTATTTGAGGATTATTGTTTTCAAGTCCATCAAATGGGTTTTCTCGTTGTTGATGTGCTAATTGCGCAGCACGAATAAGTATTTTTGAGGGGACACAACCGACATTGACGCAACAACCACCAATGACCTCTGCACCTTCGATAATGGTTACTCTAGCCCCACCTTCTGCCGCCTTAATAGCACTAGCAAAAGCACCTGAGCCACTACCAATAATCGCAACATGTAATTGTTTGGTTTTATGTAAATCTAGTTCAGCTACGGTATAGCCAAGTGCTTCTATTGCATCAATAATTTCACAACGGTTGTTGTCATTTTCTGTCTCGATTTTGGCTGTAGCATTATCATATGAAACGTCAATACATGTTACGCCTTGGATTGCTTCAACAGCTTCATTAATGTGATTAGTGCAACTGCTACAAGTCATACCTTTAATAGATAAAGTGAACATTTAAATATTTCCAATTTTTATAAGTTAAAAAGTAATGGTTATGCAGGGCACGTTTCATCATCACAGCGACGACTTGCAGGAGAAACCATATCCCATATTGAAACCGCAACCATTAACCCTAGCCCTGCATAAGTAGCGTATGAACTCCATTCATATTCAAACCAAGGGTATAAGGACAATAAAACTAAAATCGGGCCGATTGAACCGAGTAAACTACGGTGCCACTGGCGATGACTAAGCCAACCTAAAAGATTCATTGCTAAGGCTAATGAGGCAAATAATGGAAATAAAGTATTGATGAATAATCCTTCCCATTGGCCTAAAAACCCCATACCTAATGCCGCTGCAATGTTGGCAATAGCAGGGAAGCACATGGCACACCCCATTGCTGAAACAACTGCGCCTAAAGATCCTGTTTTATCGCCAATGCGTGTTAAAAGCTTTAAAGGATTAAACATAGCTCACCTCTATTTTTTCAATGTAGACGGATAACCCGCATTGGTTGTTGCTTCTATTAAGGCATCAACGTTGGTTTTGGCATCATCATAAGAAACCACGGCTAATTTGGTTCCGTAAGTGACTTCGGCTTTTTCAACACCCTCGACATTTTTTAGTGAATGCTTAACCGTTATTGGGCATGTAGCACAATTCATCGTGGGTACGTCAAGCGTAACCGTTTGAGTTTCAGCAAAAGCACTGATGGTTGAAAGAGAAAGTAAACAGCTTAATAATAATTTTTTCATAGGTGATCCCAAATTTTAAGTAGTGTAAAAGTAAATTTTTTGATAAAAAGTTAAGCGAACCAAAGTATCCAGTAATTGCTAGTGACCAAAATAAGCGCAGTTAATGCACTAAGCCAAAAGATAACTTTACGTCGCTGTTGTGTTGCTGGTACCGCACATGCCGTATCAGGTTTACATTCTTCTACAGGACGGTAAATCTTCCAGCCTGAGTAACTAAATAACAACACCACAAACAGAACAAATACGGGTCTGTAGGGTTCAAATGCGGTTAAATTACCTATCCAAGAGCCGCTTATGCCAAGTAGCAATAACACGAGAGGGCCGACACAACATACCCCTGCGCCTATGGCAGCTAAAATGCCGCCTATCATTGGAAGGTTTGATGTTTTCTGATTCATATGGATACCTCGTTAAATTATGGTATTAATGTAATTCATGTACCTAGGTACGGAGTCAAGAGCGTTTTTTATTAAAGTAATAAAATGTATTTTGACCATGCTCAATATGACCTTGATTTAGAGCAGGCTCTTTCATCTAGCGCTATAGTGATATGCAATTCGAGAGATAAAACGAAGCCGATAGTTCGACATAGGAACAATGGGTAAGGTTTGGCGGTGTTGATAATTTGTTTTTAAGTGACAGGCAGTATAAAAAAATCAGCTGAAATTTGACACTTTATGGCTGTAAAGAATCGATAATAGGGCAACATGTATCATCTTCGTTACTTTGACATTGGCCGATATGTTCTAAGAGTGCTTTTTCTAAAAGTAATAAATCGGCTTGTTTGGTTTGAATAGCCACTAATTTTTTTTTCGCTAACTCTTCTACTTGGTTACAGGGACTATCATTAAGTGAAAGTAATCCCTCTATTTCACTTAAGGTGAATCCTAACTCCTGAGAACGCCTAATGAAACGAATTCTATTTACCGTTTCTGTTGAATATTGTCTATAACCCTGTAAAGGTTTAACGGGTTGTTTTATTAGTCCCTTACGTTCATAAAAACGCACGGTTTCAATATTGATCCCGATTTCCTTTGCTATTTTACTGATGGTTCTAGACATTAATTGTCCTTACTGAGAGTATCATAGTGTTAAATACATTTATTATTGTAACTTGTTTTATCCGTTCTTTGTGTTGCTAATTGACTCGATACCGTTGAGTAAACCAACTAAATCTATTTCTTTACGATCTTTATTAAAAGCATATTCACCGTTTAAATTAATATGCTGCCAAGCAACAGGCGATAGTCTAGAAATAAGTTCAACCACGTCTTGCCTGCCATTTCTTTCTTGTATTTGCAGAAATGCCGAAAGTAACGCGGAATTATAATAAATAATGCAATTAGATATGAGCCTAGCGCAGTCGTTCCATTGAGATACTTGGTAATCATTTCCTCCACGGAATTTGTTACCATTAACTGAAGTAATTGCCCGTTTTAATTGATGGTATGCTTCACCTCTGTTCAATGCTTGTTGAACATAATGGCGCAGCGTTGAATTATCAACATACTCTAAAACGTAGATAGACTTTATTAAACGATCGTACTCATGCAAAGCTGACAATGTACGGCTCTTGCCGTTACTTAATTTTCTAATGATAGTGCTTTGGGTAGTAGTTTTACGGCTCAATGAGCAAACAATATGTTGAATTTCATTCCACTCTTGTGCAATTAATTTATGATTAATTTCTTTCTTTAATTGAATACAGCCACCATCCTCTTCAGTCACTTCAAACAAATCAAAAAATACTCGTTTCATTTTTGCGTATCGAGGGGCAAACGTGTAACCAAAGAAGTCCAAAATTGCGAAGTTAACATTATTGGTACCATGCGTATCGGTCGATAAGGTATTTGGCTGTATATCTGATGAATTGTTATAAAGTAAGTCGAAAGCAAAGTGGCCTTCATACTCATTTGCACCAATAACTTGCGTACTCACTGGAACGTGATTTGAAACAAGTGTTAGCGCAGAAACCCCTTTGCCTTTTGAAAAATATTTAGATGAATAACGCGCCTTAAATGTATTAATACGGCACTCGAATTTTTGACCATCAATACTTGAAAATAATTGGTTATCATCCGCGTGGTAATAAGCAAAAATTGGCAAAGTGGCGATTGCATTAGAAACCTGATCATTAGATTGTGTTAACGTCTCATATCTAATATAGCTATCATCCACACTACGTAATATCCCCATGGAACGGTCGGAGATATTCGCCATTTTATATAAGCCATAATTAGTACCATTAGCTAATATGCAAGCGATTAGATCTTCCTTATTAGCCGGTGATTTTTCTTTGTTGACAGAAATGTGAGTGAACGATTTTAGAAAGTCAGTCTTTTGGTCAACAAAGAGCATTAGTTCAACAATGCCCATATGTTGGATTTGATTATAAAGGGGGTTTTCAATACTTTCTTGCCATCGGTTGTTCGGAATTGACCACTTAAGTTCAGTCTTGCCAGGAATAAATTCAACGTACTTATTATCGCCACTAAAAATATGCTCACTCACTTCCTTCAGCTTGGCCTCTAATTGTTGATTTTTATCGGCTAGTGTTTGGTTGATGGGAGTAGCGAGTTTATCAAGCCCTGAATTTTCAATTATTTCAGTTTTGTGCTCCCATTCTTTAGGTTGAATAAGATCTGAGGCTAAACTACGATTATTAACGCTTTCTTTAACCGTCATTGTATTACTATGAAACAGTTGCTCTGCCTTACGGTAAAGGAAATATTCAAAACGATTAGCATTTAACTTGATATTGTCACCTTCAAAATATTCGCGGTCACTTTTAGGTACCACATCGATATTAATCGTTTTTATGGTTTTGAATTCGCTTAACTCTTCGTGAGCCGTAGTGTATTGTTCGCGTAATTCGTCCTTTAAGTGAATGAACTCAATATCAATAGACATAAAGAGTGAGCGGATCAGTTTTCTAATTTTACTTGATTGTTTATCGATGAACTGCCATTCATATTGTAAGCGTCTAGCTAACGACACCTAGCCTTTCTTAATGTTCCAAGGTAACAGCGCCTCAAGGTTATCAGGCTGCTCAGCTAGGTGCTGTAAGCAACTAGAAATATAGTCATGCACCACAAGGTCATTTGCCTTCGCCGTTTCAACAAGGCTATAAAGTACCGCACTGGCATGTGCACCCTTGCTGGTATTTGAGAACAACCAGTTTTTTCGCCCTATCACGAAGGGTTTTATGGCTCGCTCTGCGCGGTTGTTATCTATTTTAAGTCTGCCATCATCAAGGTACCGCCGGAATTTTTCAAATTGATTTATCGCGTAGTTAATGGCTTTACCTAGCGCCATTTTGGGCGGGATTTTATCTTTGTGTTTGAGCAACCATTGGTATAACTCGTCAACAATAGGTTTGGCTTTTTGTTGTCTAACAGTGTACTTCTCTGTGGCTGGCTTATCTTTGATGGCTTGCTCAATACCGTAGAGCTTACCAATGAGGTTGAGCGCTACATCCGCTTTGCCTGTTTTCTTATTATTGCCTTTCGCTTCGATGAATTTACGACGCATATGAGCAAGGCATGCAACCAGTGTTGCCTGAGTTTGCTCATAAGCCTTGTAACCATCAACGTGCATGTAGCCTTGGTAACCATCAAGAAAATCAACCGCACATTGGCCCGCACGGCTGTTATGATAATCGAACAGGACAATATTAGTGCTTTTACCCGGTTTATCATCACCGCAACAATACAGCCACATATAGCTTGTCGCTTTATCTGCGTTGATGACGTTTAACGGGGTTTCATCGCCATGGATAACTGCTTGCGATAACAACACCTCTTTTAAGCGTTGATACAGGGGTGACAACAATTGTGCACAACGTAGCATCCAGCTCGACATGGTTTGCCTGCTTAATTCTATACCAATATCGCCTAACATTGTTTCTAGGCGATAAAGCGGTAAGCCAAACTGGTATTTACACGTGATTATTTGACTCAGCAAGCTGGCCGTTGCGATACTTTTTGGAATGGGTGATGCGGGCATCGGGGCGGATTTCACCACACAATCAATACCTTCTTGCTCACAGTGACGGCATGTATATTTCGGGCGAATCGTTTTAATCACTTTGATATGTGCTGGCACAAACTCTAATGCTTCACTGCTGCTTTCACCCATTTTATGTAAGGTGCTTTGACAGCAATCACATACTTTTTCACCCTCATTGAGGTCAACAATCACGTCTACTCGTGGTAATTGCGCCGGCAGTGGGCGGCGTTTCGGTTTGGCTTTTTCTTTCTTTACTGAGGGCGATGTGGCCAATTGCGATTTATGATACTCATCAAGCGTTTCTTCTGCTTCATTGAATACTTCACCCGCCCCCGGCATTTTTTCTGATTTCTTAGCGTACTCTTTGGCAAGTTTCGCATTATAAGCTTGCAGCAATTCGTGAATTTGCGCATCCTTTTTAGCTAACTCTTCATCTTTTTTAGCGACGACATGTTGCAACTCAAGCAGCATGCGCTTGAGTTGTTCTGGGTCATCAGGAAGTGAGTGTGCATCAAGTTTCATCCCTGCAATTTAACAAAGTTTTATGCACTTTTCTCGTTTGCAGGGCAAATAAAAACGGATGTGTGGCAATGATCGTTTACTGTTAATTAGATCATAGATTGATACTGCAATTCTTCATGGCCAAGCACATCATATCCCGACAACAACCAATCCAGTTGCCCAGAGCTGAGTTCAAATTCTTGCAAAGTGGCTTTATTTGGCCATTTGAACTTTTGTTTTTCGAGTCGCTTATACCACAAAGCAAACCCTGTTTTATCCCAGTACACTAATTTGAGTTTATCTTTCGCTTTGTTGCAAAACAAAAATAGCGCGCCAGTGTAGGCATCACGTTCAAGCTCGCCTTCAACGATGGCGACCAGACCATCAATCGATTTTCGAAAATCCACAGCATCGCGGTGTAAATAAATACGCTCGGGTTCAACAAACATTTTCATCAGGCAAACTCGCGTAACAATTGGCTGAGGTAAGTTGCAGGCGTTGTTGATGGCAAGCTGACTTTTACTTTGCCAACAGTGAGGGTTATCGGCTGTTGCGGCTTGATAACGTCAGGTTGTTTAGTGATTTTGGCGCGAACAAAATTGCCAGGTAATGCCTTTAGCTTGTTTTTTGCGGCATAAAAAGTTGTTTTTGATAAAGTATTTTGCTGACAATACTCAGTGATAGTTAAATCACTCGATTGTTGCTCTTCTATAATACTACGCCATTGCTCAAGGCTACGTGTTTTTCTCATAGCTACCTCTTAATTGAAATTCAGGGATAGCTTAATAGTTTTGACGAGTTACTTGCAGGTGCACTTGGCTAGACGCTTACTTCATATTCACGTCCATCAAAGTCAGTATTATCTAAATGGTCGCTTAACAACTTAATACTATCGGCAGGGATCAGTTCAAAAGCTTTCTTACGCACATCACCAAAACTAAGGTTATCGTCCATATCTGTATCGATAAAATACTTTAACAAGCTACCAGCGGATTTTAATTTGGTTCGAACAATAGTGACATCCTCTACAATGCGTTGTTTAGCATAGCCCTTAGCTGATTCCGTCAACTTTCTAATCATATAGATAAAGGCTGATACTAAATTGTCGTTAGTTTCGCGGTATCTAAAAAATAAATAGCACACAAGATATAAGATGGTCTGGCTGTCATCGTGTCTTCTGAGCTTATAAACGGACTTATGTTTGACCAAGGAAGCATAATACTCAAGGTTCTTAGGGGATAATTCGAGTTCAGCAATAAGTACCTTAATTTCAGGGTAAAGTGAACGTATGATTTTATGCGTCTTCAGCTCTTGTGCTATTTGACTAGCCGAAAAATCTTTAGCCATTTTCTTTAATTTGGCTAAATCAGTAAAGGTGCTATTTGATTCAAGTAATTTAAGTAACGTTGCTTTTGTAGGTTGGGCTAAGTTTTCATTGAGAATAGTCTCGATACGATTTCGTTCATTTGATAACACTGTTGAGATAGTGTCTTGCAATGTTGTGTAGCCAGCTAAGGCTATTCTGTTTTGACCAAAATATGCAATGCATTCATCAAAAACATATCTAGGCTCCAAATTGATTTTTACAACATTATTGAGCCTTCTAAGCAACGGTTCCTTATCTATTTTACTTTGAAAAATCGAAAAGCCAGTATAGCTCAGTAACTTTTTAATTAATGCAGTTTTAGTTCTGGGGGGTAAATCTTCAGTATCAATATATTTATCATTGAAATACTTGGTTTTAATATAGTTATAATCAGCTTCAACATCAGCAAACGTAAAGTTAAACACTATAGGTCGTGATCTGAAGTAACCTAATAGTAGAATAAAATATATTCGTGTTTCAGTTTGTCTTAGCGTATTAATTAACTTCTGTGTTTCTTTATCTATAGAGAAGTAGTCTTCTCTATCTGCTCGGCTAAAGTTTGGTAATGCGTAAAGCTCATTAATTTCAGACTGTGTGAGAATTTGAATACGTTTTGTTAGTTGAGCAGCAATGATGATAAGCCTTTAAAATTATTTTTTGATAATCATACCTCAAATAAGTGATCAAATAATAACCTTAATGCCGATTTCGAGGGGATGGGCACAAAACCCCTATTAGTCGATTTGTATGAATATACGTCCGAGAGTAAATAGGTATCCAATCAATTACCTTACAATGCACTACACGAATCATTCGTGTAATTCTTTACTAATAAGGGATGTACTTACTAAAGCATACGCTCCGCATTCCAATGGAGTGCACTGAGCGTACGTTAAAATCTAGTTTCCATCTTATAAAGAATGCCTTTTTTCTATTGCAAATTTTAATGCGTTTTGGACAGCTTCATTTTGTGAATATCCATCATTCTGATACCCATCAACCCAAGCTTGGTAGTAGCTTTCATTATCATCAGATAAATCAAATACTTTTAGGGTTCTTCCATGAATACCAATGATAGTATTTTTAATGTCATACATAAACGTACCAAATTTAACTGGTGATTTTTTGAATTTACCATCATGATCAACTATTGGATTTTGCTTTTGATTTAGATTTTTTAACATACGGTTACTCCTACATTCCAATTATTTTGTTGATTTATCTTTTTTCATTCTTAAGCTTTAGTGAATTTACCTCTTGCTTAGCATCTCGACCATGCTTTTCGTGCATTGCGTCCTGTCTCATGCTGCCATCTTCTCTTCGGAAATCGTAATCTTGCCAGTTTCTAAGCTCTTCTTCCGCCTGTTGAAGTTCTTGTTCGACTTTTGTTATTGTTTCTTTAATGGTTTCTTCTTTCATTATTAGTCCTTTCGGTTTGTTTACTTTAGACTTTGGAATATTCCAATCACACTAATTTAAATTTATTTACTGTCCTATCTCATGCTTCATGCCGCAAATCATTCTCTTTTAAAAAGCCCACGTCATTCAATTTGAAACGCCGTGAGCTTTTTAGTATGTATTACATAATTACCAATTAAACGATCCTTTAGTGCGGCCACCCGCATCATCTACGGCTTCATAGGACACGTTCATAGTTGGGTATTGTGATAACCTAAGTTGAGTTGAAGCAGCACCACGACCTACATACTCACCATTAAACCACCAGTCATAACCAACTACATAGCCATCTTCGTCTTTACAGGTTGCCGTAATACGAATTGTACCCGAACGTACTAACTGAACACTCTGACAGGTTGGCTTTTTGTTTTCAAACACTTCGTATCGTTCATTAATTTCAGTTTCTTGGCCATACATGCTGGTAGCAATAACCTTTATGTCATAAATACCCGCTTCCTCAATTTCAAAACGATTCATTGGGCTTCTTGGCGGTTTAACTTCAACTTCGTCTCCATTTATAAACCACTTGTAGTCAATGATGAAATCTCGTGGGTGACCGCCTTTAGTTTGGGCGCGAGCTACTAACCCCAGTGGTGCACGACTATAACGGTTCGATGGAAAGTGAACTAAACTCCCTTGCACTGGATCAGCTTCAAGTACGTCAATAAACTTACTTATCTCTTTTACTTTGCCTCTACTATCCGTCACTTTGGCCTTAATTTCATGCACACCCGGCGTTTTGACGAGTAAATTAGAGTACATGCGGGTTGGATTCGTTATCTCAATATTGTCACTTTCCAACCATTCATAGGTATAAGTAACTCCTGGCATAAACTTATGTTTTTGCAATATCATGCCTGTGATGTTTGCTGGCGCTACTAAGATATTACTTCTTATATCAATAGTCGTTTCAGGAAACTCATACACCCAGCTCTCTAAATTACGTTGAGTTTCACGATAAGTAGCCTCTTTATAACCATCCACCCATGCCTTTAACACAAACTTCAACCGGTTGTTGTCATCAAGATCACTTTCAGTAGGCGTGTACTCAAACGACACATCGTTTTTCAATTGGCCATTAGGCAATACCCATTCATATTTAACAGGTAAATCAACGCCACCGTTTAAGTTTAACACCTGTCCTTCTACATCTATTGTCGTGCCCATTTCAACGAGATGAGGTGCACGTATCTGTGCCATCACTGGCCTTGGAGTTACAGGACGCGCATAGTAACGAGCTTCGGACCATGCCTGCTCCCCCGCTGCTTCAGTTGTTGTACTGAATCTGAATCGACCCATAATGAGCGCTTGTTCGCCTTTAGCTATAAATGACTGTACAGGCGCACCTTCAAACCATGTTTTACCCTCATCATGCGACCATTGAGCTTGTCCGTCATATGTATGAAGGGTCGTATTGTAGTCGAGCATATTGAGCTTAAACTCTTGCCCTTCGTATACTTGAGATGGTCCTTTAATCACTAAGCTTGCTTTGTCGTAACCACTAATTTTAAGTGGGGTGCTAACTGACGCTTCACCCGTGTTTTTGTTTGTAACCGTTGCTCTAACGTACTTATCTCCAGCAGCTTGCATTAAGAAAGGTATCGCGTTACGCCCTTCGTACTCTTCTAGCACTGACCAATCAGCAAGGTTCTCTGAAATCTCCCATTTTGTATCATTGCCGGCAACCATATCTTCTATCGTTTCATAGTCATAACGAACTAGTGTGGTAAACGGCACTTTTCCGCTTACTTGTGAGCTCCTTAATTCACCATCTACTCCAGTACCCAAAACTATTCTCATGAATATAGGGGTCGATATAATTTTCTTTTCATATTCTTTATGTGGCGATTTGACTGACGCGACAGCATAGAAACCATTACTTTTGCGGAAAATATCAGCAATAGCAACCGTGAACTGAGCTTGTCCATTTTCATTATTCGATTGTGTATCCGAAATTACTTGTTCTTCACCTCTGTTATTTTTATACGCTAAATAAATATCCCATTCGCCCATGGTGCTTGCATCATATTTACTTATTTTTTCTTTCCAATTCCATTCTCCCATGAACGCCGTTACTTGAACTTCATCTGTGCTTAATACATTGCGTTCTGAGTCCATGCTTAAATTTATAGCCACTTTACGAGATGGTAATACAATAACTTCGCCTGTCGAACCTGCTAAATGTTCATCTGATAGCGTGTAGGCGGCATTTATTGCCAGCGGATAGCGGTCAAACACTTTTCGCTTATCAACATCGTCATCACGAATAATGCCAAGTAGCTCATATATCGGCTTGTGGCTCCTCTGTGCCATGTATTCAGACGATTCATACTCACCACGACTTACATTGATGTTTAACTCCCCCGCGACGTGTTGAAGCCTATAGCGTGCTAAAACGGGATTTTCTGGGATAACACCATAAACACCTTCTTTAAGTTCAATAATAGGGTTTAAATCAAATGCCATTTGTTCAGCAGTTTTAATATTGTATTCAAACTCGCCAGCTTCTACTTTTACTTCATTACCATCAGGGTTAACAACATAAGCGCTGTAGCTAACCGTATTATCAAGTTCATCATGTATAGACCCCGTAACAGTCATAGCCCAGCCTTGATAGAGAGCGTCCATGCCTTTAGGTAGGTTGTCTAATTTGACGTAACAGCCTTTTCTAGCATCTCTTGATATTTCAATAGCTAAATCTTTAGATGCCACAAAGTTACAAAGATACTGGCTTTGGTAGATCTATAACGTACCGCGCTGAATATATTGGTAAAGATCATGTGTGCCAGTGTCTTTAGATTTAATACTGAATTTTGACGGCGCATACACATATTTCTCTTCAGTTTGACCTATATTGCCAAACGAATCTTTCGCTTTTACAATCAGTTCATAGGTATCACCGGGCGTTAGGTTATCTAAATTTCCATCAAAGAACTTAACGTAGCTTTTAGCATCAATTGGATCATCCACTAAAGTAAGTGGTACACCACCAAATGTAGCCTCTATTATTTCATTTTTTGTATCCCACCCTGGATTTGTTACAGCGCCAAAGTCACTGGCAAAGTAAAATGGATTGGTACTACGAGATTTGTCACGTAAATATGTTAATTGAACTTCAGGGGCAAAGCGCTGCAAGTAAAAAATGGGGTTTTCATAATCAGTACCGTTATCGTAATAGTCACGCAGGTTCAAACTGAACTTAAAAGCACCATCTGACAATGGGGTCATATCGTAGTGATAAACAATGTAATCACCCACCAGCTCGGTTTTGGTCGGTGGGAGTCGATTATCTTCACTCAAGTTTTGTTTTGAGCTACTAAAATAGAATGTATTGTTATCAATCTTTACTGATTGTTGAAATCTTATGTCTTCAATTTCTTCGATTATTAATGCCGAATTTTTTAATTTCCATGTTTCATCATTTTTAATGTTGGTGAATGGCGATTTAACAATAACTAGAATTTCATCCTGTTTAGCTTTAGCACTGCCTTCTTCTAATTGCTTTTCAATAACGCTATCATCGTTTTTGTTGTTAATAACAATTTCATGCAATAAAGGCGCTGTATAATCCCAGCTCAATCCATTTGTAAATGTACCCATGCCCTTGTCTAAAAAGTAAGGGCGGTCAGAATCAATGTCGATTTTCAGGCTAGTATTACCCTGTAACTGGTCTACTTTATTCCCTAACGGTGCTATATCGACAGGTAAAGCACATTTTGTAAAGTTACTCTCTACTGTACAACTCTCACCATTAAAGCTAATGATTTGTTTATACAGCCGAGGCTCAACACTAAATGTAATTCCCTTAACGCTTGCGGTGCTATCACGCAGTAGATGGTTTGCACTTGTTGAGACAACTCCATTGGTAAACTCAATCGTGGTGGCCGTCAACTTAGGTGCTATAGGCTCGACAATATCAACCGCTTTTGAGCCAATTGAAATAGGCATAGATTCATTCTCATTGAAGAAAATCTTAATTTCCCAATCAAAGGTTGTAGAACCAAGTTTGTCCGGAAAGCCATTTACCTTGCCAGTCGATTTATCTTCGGTTAAGCCGCTTGGATAATTAGTCCATTCAACCAAACAAAGTGGTGTTTCTTCAGCCCCAACTTTATCAAATGCACGTTTTTTAGCTTGCTCGATACTTGTTGTTAACGCGCAGCCTTGATAATTTGCCATCGATACATACGTGTCTATATCTTGTATTTCATGATAAATAAAATCGTCTGTATACTCTAGCGTAGTCGCCAAGCTATCTTTTGGATCGCGTGGCGTTACTAGAATTTTGTCATGAAATAATGTGAATAACTCATTGTTATACCCAACAACGCTTACTTTAAATTCAGCAAACTGGTCATTTAATGATACTAAATAAGAAGAAAGCATAGCTTGTGTATCAGTAACATCAAAGCTTTGCTTTACGCCCTTGATATTCATCTGTACGTAGCAAAGCCTGTCTTTAAATGTGTCAGAATTTTGTACTTCCTCAAGTGACGAAGTGAAGGCGCTACAGTAGTTAGATGCCTGATCACCTAATCTATACTTTAATTGAAATTTATCTGTAATCGCGTAAGGCGATGTATTAACCTGCTTTGTTCCTTTGTAGCCGCTGAACTTATAATCAGTTATTAGCACCGGTGAATTAGGTGCAGATGAAGCGATCAATAAGCTGCCTTTTGTAAATGTGTTTTGCTTGGTCACCAAGTCTAAGTTGTAGCGACCTCCACTTAAAGCAAAGTCATAAGCGTAATCAACGGTTTTTGTAGTACCTGGCAATATTTCTTTGTTATTAATAAATACACTGCCTTCACTGTCACTACGTAAAGTCACAAAAACTGGGTATTTTCCACTTATGGTACTGCCATCACTTAATTTAATAGGTTTACTATAAAGAGGAAGGTTACCGTCAACGTCTTTGAACACCGCCCCCGTTGCAGGTAAAGTTATTTCTGATAAGCCACTTTCTAAGCCTATTTTTTCTGCAACATAATTAAACCGTAACTCTTTTTCAATTATATTCCCTACATTGTCTTCTGCTAAGACGGTAAGAATGTATATTGAGTTTTCGTCTGGGAATAGCACTGGGTATTCTAATGCATAAAGACCTTCACTAGTTTCGCTGGTGGCTAAGAATACATTTTCGTTAGCTGGGCCACCTTTTAAATTGACAGACTTAATTTTAGATTCATTGTCGTCGGTAAGAGATATCGTAATTTCATCCAATGATTTTATTGTAGCGCCACTTTCTATCGAAAAAACTAAATCAGGTGCCTTTATATCGTTATCAATCGATAAAAGAAGCTTCTCAACATAGTTACTATAATTATCTTTAGCCCAAGCAAACATCTCGAAAGAGCCATGATCTAAATTAGAATAATTAACTGTAGCGACATAATCTGAACCGGAACGAAGTAAAGAAGAAGCTGATATATTTTCAATTACATTGCCGTCCTTTTTTATAATAATTCCAGCACTACCGAGCTTCACTCTATCCCACGTACTGCCCGACTTTAACTCAGTAATACTAAAACTGATTTTTTTTTCTGTTTCATCATGCTCAATTATTTCATTAATTATTGGGTCTTGTGCATCCCACTCCCAAACATGGCTTAAGGTACTGTCAAACATGCTAGTGTTGTCAGAGCTTCGTAAAAGAGGCCTTGAATGGTAATAGCCAACAGTACCTGTTTTATTAAACGCTAAGTTTGTATCTAGTTCACAGGAACTATCCCCAGGTGGAATTTTACATGAACTTCCATACATACTTGCGTATTGTTCGTAACCTCTAACACTTCCTGTAATTCGTATCTTTGATATTATTGTATCGCGCCCATTTTCACCCGAAGCCCTATAGGTTTTAGGTACCCAGCCAACCCCATCAACAAACGCTTCTATATTAGTGCCTTTTGGTGGTAATGTTTTGTCTGTAAATTCAGGGTTTGGAAAGGAAAGAGAGTTACAACGCCACGTACTGTTGTTTGTCCACCCAGCATTTGGATAGTTGAAGTTATTAGAGGTATTTGCTGGACCATAAATTTTAAAATAAGCGAATTCATCATCAACTGAAATTAAACCGCGATTCGTTATACCTGTTGTTGACCCTGCGAATACAGATGCTCCCGGAGCTGCTTTATAGGCCTCTTTCGAGATACGGTATATAGCTTCAAGTGGGTTTTTGTTGATTGGAGTTTTATCGGTAACAGGCCTAAATCCGGCTTGCCCCAAGTAATCACCTGTGTACGTTGGGTCTTCAATTGCAACGATTTTGGGGCTTGGTCCACATTTAGAATTATTATAAAAGTACATCTCTTTTTCAGCACTGTTACCTGCTAAATCGAATACTTCAAAAATTACTTTGTGCTTACTTTGTGCTTACTTTGTGTTCCTGAAGGAAAAAATACAGCTGCATTAGAATTATCCCCCCCTGTTCCTAACATAGCTTTATTCAAGATTGGATAATATGGTACATCGCCTGTTTTATATAACTGACCTTCCTTACCATCTGATTCCCAATATGTTTTATAAATTATTTTATCAATACCAGAAAGGTCATCGGTAATATTACCAAGAGTAAAGTGGCGGTCACTCGTATGACTAAACTTCGGTAGTCCATCTGGAGCATTACCACTGCCATAGGGAAATGACCATGTAAACGCCCCCATTGTTGGGGCCGTAGTGTCAACAATTAAATCATATGTTTCAGAAGAAATTAAATTGCTACTTGCACTTAAAATACTCGCTGTTGCTTGATATTTACCGTCTGCAATAGAGTCTAGTTTTAAAAGTGAGCCGTAATATTCTTTCCCATTAACCGTAATACGATCTGCTGGGCCTAACTTTTCACTAGTTAATGTATTCACAATTTCATTGCTTGAATTTGTGATTGTTAGCTGAACTAAGCGTTCTACACCGGCGCTTAGAGAAAATTGAATATCGTTATTTGTGCCGATATACGCTTCTGTTGGCTTTTGAGTTTTTATAACTTGGTTTGAATCAGTGTAGTTTATTTCAAGTAACTCAGCTGATGCGGTGGGGATTAAACCACCAGCCGTTAGCAATAAAGTTGCCTTAGTGAATTTGTTCATGACAATACCTATTATGGATAATGTAGGTATTCTTAAGCATTGAAAGGGAAATGTTAAAAAATAGGACGCATAAATTAGTACACTCTAGCTTATGCGTTTTTTATGATACGGGACTATTAGTTTGTAAATTAAACTGTATGCATTTGATTTACATCATAATTATCCACAAACCTTTTTAATTGGCCATATAGCTATATTCTTCCATAAATTAAACATCAAATTTATATTGAAAGAATTATTTTGAAACTCTGACTTCTCAACCTTGTTTTGAGCTACACCAATGTAGATATAGATAACCAAGATAAAAAATATGATGCTTCCATACTTTTCATTTACGAGCCAAATTAAGTCTCCTAGTGCATATAGGATTATAAAAGGTCCACCCATATATAAAACGTACTTTAAAAAACCAATAAAATGAGTTTTTATTCCCTTCAATAATTTCGATACTTTTGACTTTATACTCATATAACGCTACCTGTCTGCCAAGTTTGAAGTAGATATAATTAACCGACACTGTGCCGTTAAAACGTAGAGGTGTTAACTGTATGACCTCTAAATTATGGCGGTTAATCCTGATTAGTGGCACTAAATCAATCTGTGCACGTTAATTTCTGGCCATAGAGCGTGATTTTAACATCACCACGTTGATGAAAGTTTAAGTAACCATTCTGCAATGGCGCAACATCTTCAATATCGAATGGCCTTAATAAGATGCCTTCATCGGTAGTTACAGGCAGATTAGCCATGAGTTCATAAGTAAACCGTTGTTTATCTGAACTACTTACTAATAATTCTAAATAAGGCTTTTCACCATCCACAAAGATGGGCTCACCTTTAACGTTTATTTAATTAGTAACGGTTTTTATAATCTGCTCAGTCGGTTCGTACTCTATTTCAAGTGTCGAAGATATGAGTTGGCTTTCGCCAGTGACTATAAACTGCCATTTTTCACAAGCTGAAACTCTGGATATACTGGTTATACTTGCTGCAAGCAATCCAATTTTAATGATATTCATATTAGACCTTTCATGTGGATTTTTTCTAACCTTACTTAGTATCAAGTGCAAATAAAAAAATTACAGATAGCATTTATAGCCTCTGTAAAATTTAATGTTGTGGTAGCCGGTTGATATTATTTGACGAAATCATGTGTTATTAACTCAAATATTGGAAAGCAGTTATGAAACTTAAAAAGAGTAATATTGTACTCGCTTTAGCCGCAGCCTCGGTACTCAGTGGATGTGGTAGTGAGGAAGATGAAAAAAGTGGTGGATTTACTTTTCCAGAAGACACAACTCCCGCATCAATTTCTATTGAGGCGTCAAAACTTATTAATGAGCCCGCTGACTCAGTTTTAGATAGTAGTGTTCGCTTGTCTCTCTCAAAAGCAACAAAAGAAGAAGTGACATTAAGCTATGAAGTGACCGCTATTACAGCGAGTGCGGGAGTCGATTTTGAAGTGACTGCGGGTGAATTAACGATTCCAATAGGCTCATTAAGTTCTACTATTTCATTTAAATTGTTACTGTAGTGGCATTGTAGTGGCATAGTTAATTTGGCCACCCATTAAGAAAGAAATGTTATGCTAATAAGCATACAAATTTGGGTGAAAAAATGACGAAATTAAAACGCGCAACGTATTCTGCGGCAATCAAATTAGAAACAGCTCAGCTTGTAGTTGACCAAAGTTATACTCAAGAAGAAGCAGCCAAAGCGATGGGGGTGGGTAAATCAACCGTCAGTAAGTGGGTTACTCAATTAAAGCAAGAGCGGAGTGGCCAGACACCATCTGCTTCACCAATGACGCCCGAACAAATTGAAATCCGCGAACTTAAAAAGCAAATCCAACGCATTGAATTAGAAAAGGATATATTAAAAAAGGCTACCGCTCTCTTGATGTCCGACTCCCTGAACAATTCTCGTTAATTGAGAAACTAAATCAACGAGAGCGTTACCCAATTAGCGTGCTGTGTAACGTATTCAATGTGCATCGTAGCAGCTATAAATATTGGGCTATAAGGGATACAACGCCGACACTAGAACAAATAAGGCTAGAGGCTGAAGTTAGAGCAATACATGCAATGAGCGGCGGCTCAGCTGGGGCGCGGACAATCGCGGCAATAGCAACGAACAATGATTTTGAATTGAGTCGTTATCGTGCTGCTAAGCTAATGGTTAAATTAAAGCTTGAAAGCTGCCAAGTACCTCAACATTCATATAAACGCGGCGGTAATGAGCACCTTGAAATTCCAAATCTGCTTGATAGACAATTTGATGTTGTTGAGCCAGATACCGTGTGGTGCGGTGATGTGACGTATATTTGGGTAGGTAATCGCTGGGCTTATTTAGCCGTTATTATTGATTTATTTGCACGTAAAGTAGTTGGCTGGGCCATGTCGTTGTCGCCAGATACTAATTTAACGCTAAAAGCGCTTGAACTCGCGTATGAAAGCAGAGGAAAACCGACAGGACTGATGTTTCATTCAGACCAGGGTAGTCACTATACCAGTTTAAAATATCGTCAACGTTTATGGCGCTATAAAATCAAACAAAGTATGAGTAGGCGTGGAAACTGTTGGGATAATGCACCAATGGAGCGATTTTTTAGAAGCTTTAAAACGGAATGGATGCCAAAGGTTGGATATGGAAATTTTATAGATGCTAAATATAGCGTTAGTGATTATATCAACGGATATTACAACAACGTTAGGCCACATCATTATAATGCCGGTTTAGCCCCAAATGAATCTGAGGTTAGATGCCAAGATTCTAAAACTGTGGCCAAAATTAGTTGACCACTACA
>NZ_AUTR01000046.1:68065-95669 GCF_000497875.1 Pseudoalteromonas sp. S8-8 | reverse complement strand
TAACAATCATCTGTGTGGACACTACGAACAAATAAGTTCTAAATCGTATAAGGAGGTGATCCAGCCCCAGGTTCCCCTAGGGCTACCTTGTTACGACTTCACCCCAGTCATGAATCACTCCGTGGTAAACGTCCTCCCGAGGGTTAGACTATCTACTTCTGGAGCAACCCACTCCCATGGTGTGACGGGCGGTGTGTACAAGGCCCGGGAACGTATTCACCGCGTCATTCTGATACGCGATTACTAGCGATTCCGACTTCATGGAGTCGAGTTGCAGACTCCAATCCGGACTACGACGCACTTTAAGTGATTCGCTTACTCTCGCGAGTTCGCAGCACTCTGTATGCGCCATTGTAGCACGTGTGTAGCCCTACACGTAAGGGCCATGATGACTTGACGTCGTCCCCACCTTCCTCCGGTTTATCACCGGCAGTCTCCTTAGAGTTCTCAGCATTACCTGCTAGCAACTAAGGATAGGGGTTGCGCTCGTTGCGGGACTTAACCCAACATCTCACAACACGAGCTGACGACAGCCATGCAGCACCTGTATCAGAGTTCCCGAAGGCACCAAACCATCTCTGGTAAGTTCTCTGTATGTCAAGTGTAGGTAAGGTTCTTCGCGTTGCATCGAATTAAACCACATGCTCCACCGCTTGTGCGGGCCCCCGTCAATTCATTTGAGTTTTAACCTTGCGGCCGTACTCCCCAGGCGGTCTACTTAATGCGTTAGCTTTGAAAAACAGAACCGAGGCTCCGAGCTTCTAGTAGACATCGTTTACGGCGTGGACTACCGGGGTATCTAATCCCGTTTGCTCCCCACGCTTTCGTACATGAGCGTCAGTGTTGACCCAGGTGGCTGCCTTCGCCATCGGTATTCCTTCAGATCTCTACGCATTTCACCGCTACACCTGAAATTCTACCACCCTCTATCACACTCTAGTTTGCCAGTTCGAAATGCAGTTCCCAGGTTGAGCCCGGGGCTTTCACATCTCGCTTAACAAACCGCCTGCGTACGCTTTACGCCCAGTAATTCCGATTAACGCTCGCACCCTCCGTATTACCGCGGCTGCTGGCACGGAGTTAGCCGGTGCTTCTTCTGTCAGTAACGTCACACATGATGGGTATTAACCACCACGCTTTCCTCCTGACTGAAAGTGCTTTACAACCCGAAGGCCTTCTTCACACACGCGGCATGGCTGCATCAGGCTTGCGCCCATTGTGCAATATTCCCCACTGCTGCCTCCCGTAGGAGTCTGGGCCGTGTCTCAGTCCCAGTGTGGCTGATCATCCTCTCAAACCAGCTAGGGATCGTCGCCTTGGTGAGCCATTACCTCACCAACTAGCTAATCCCACTTGGGCCAATCTAAAGGCGAGAGCCGAAGCCCCCTTTGGTCCGTAGACATTATGCGGTATTAGCAGTCGTTTCCAACTGTTGTCCCCCACCTCAAGGCATGTTCCCAAGCATTACTCACCCGTCCGCCGCTCGTCAGCAAAGTAGCAAGCTACTTTCTGTTACCGCTCGACTTGCATGTGTTAGGCCTGCCGCCAGCGTTCAATCTGAGCCATGATCAAACTCTTCAATTAAAAAGTTTTATGTCTTTCGACAGCTCAATGAATTCTGAATTTATTTTAATATCTTTCGATATTGAATTGACTGTGCCGAATAATTACCTAAATAACTATTCTATTGGTCACTCAGTTTTCAATTGAGACTCTAATTTGTTTGCCTCGCTACCTAAGTAGGTTGGCTGTTAGAACTCAATCTGTACGAGTGCCCACACAGATGATTGCTTTATATTGTTAAAGAACGTTTTGAGTCGCTTTAGCGTCTCAAGGGATGCGAATAATACACCCTTTATTTTTTGAGTCAACACTTAGTTTTAAACTTTCTTTCGACAATTTAAAACCGAAGTTTTATTTAACTCTCTGAGTTGTTTGTGCCTCGCTATGCGTTGGCGTTTCCTGTCTCAGTGGGGTCGCATTATAGGGAGATTCGAGCGGGGGTCAATGTTTTATTTCAGCTTTTTGACAATTAAATGAATTTAGTATGAAAGCTATACAAATAAAGGGCTGCAGAGCTTTTTTTGCCTATTAAACAACCAACATATGAGCAGTTAAACTACGTGCATACATAAAACTACAATATTAGGTGCTGTTAGGCTAAGCCAACTACATTTTTTAGTTGGCGTTTAATAAAGTATTACGTATGCAGTTAATTAAAAACTATAATTAAAGCCTGCGTAATAGCGTCGCCCTGAATAGCTTGAGTTAAGTAATCGTGCATCTGTATCATCACCTAAACGCGTTACCGATTCCGACTTAGTTAAATTAATAACAGCAGCTGTTAAGCTTAGCCCTTCATACAAATTAACCGATGCATTAACATCAACTTGCTCGTACGGGTCTTGATATACATTTAACCCACTATTAAGGCCTAATACTGTCTCCCCTCGTTTGTTATATGAAGCACGTATATTAAAAGCGTCACCTTCATAATAAACAGAGGTGTTGTACTGATACTTTGCACTGCCTATTAATGCCGACTGACCAAACTCTTCACCATTTACTGTTACATCTGCTTTATTGGTTTTGTTATAGGTGTAATTTGCGTAAAAACCAAAGCCATTATCAAAGGCATGCTGGATAAATACTTCCGCGCCTTTAGATATTGCATCGGTACCATTACCTACAGTGCTATACGGAGCTATATTAATGGTTCCTGCATCTACTATATTATTTTTACCGGCAAAGTTTTGCTCTACATCAATTACCAATGGCACAACAAAGTTATCTACTTTCTTATGAAAAAGTGCCAATCCAATAGCAGAACCCTCGCTGTAATAATACTCAATAGATAAATCAGCTTGCACCGATTCAAATGGCTTCAAGTTTTTATTACCACCACTGCCGCTAAAACCTGGCTGTTCATTAAATGCAGCTCTATCATTTGCCCATTCATCCGATACAAACGTAATACGCTGCTGCGCACCTAAATCGCTGTAATCAGGACGAGACATTACTTTTGCTATTGCCGCCCGAATAACTAAATCGTCAGTTGCATCCCACGCTATATTAAAGCTTGGTAGTATTTGAGTGTCTTCGTTTTCTTGAGTGACTAATTGATAGTCTTCTACAAAGCGTGCGTCACCAGTTACTGGCTCGCCTGTTTCGTCATTTGTGTGATCTAATTGGTAGGTATATAAGTCAGTAGATGAAGTAAGTGTTTTTGTTTGCACAACACGCACGCCCAAATTACCTCTTACTTCACTAAACTCAAAATCACCTTGAATATAAAAAGCAGATATTTTCTCTTCAATGTCGTAAACAAAGTTATCTTCAATACGTGTATAAGGTACATAGCTAGCAGTGACCATATCGCGATATTTATCCCAGTCGATACTTGGCATTTGGTTTATACCAAAACCACCAACAATATTACTCTCACTAGTAAATACATTTTGAGCTAATGGCATTCCACCATTCCATTGGTAGCTGTCGAAACGCGTAATACCTTGCTCGCTTGCTTCGCCCGCAGTAATATCAAAATTAGGATCTAAAAAGAAGGTATTGCCAGTTTCACGATGAAGCGTGGAGTTACGATATTTGACACCGGTTCTAATTGTTTTTAAAAAGCCCCAATCAACATAAAAATCCACATCAGCTTGGTAATAATCTTCTTCTAACTCACTGCGTACAAAACTTGAGTTTGAAGAGCCCGCATCACGACCGCCTCCAATTCCACTTTGCAAGTTAGCTAGTGTATTAGGGTCAATATTAAGTGATACATTATTTTGGTTGAGTGACCAGCCTGCCATTTGAGCAGCATTTTGAATAGCAGTGGCGTTTTCGCCCGCGTTTGAACTTTTATATGCAGCTTCCCAGCTTTCTTCCGGCCCCCCTTCTGATTTTGTATTACCCACAACAAAACGCGCTTTAAAATTATCGCCTTCATAAGTTAAATTAAAATCAAAGGTATCGGAGGTGGATTCTTCACGTACATAACTGCCGCGCATCCACGGAAACTGCATATCACTTTCAATACCGCTTGCCATCGCATCGTATTGCATACCTGTAACAATACTTCCCGACTCATCAAGATTTACATCAGTTAAAAAATCAGAATTTAAAGACCACTCAGGTATATCAATCACAGATTCAGTTCTGTCTTGGCCGAGTGTAAAGCCAAAGTAATTAAATCCAAGCTCTAAACGATTTGTTGGTCGCCACTGTGTACTAACTTGAATTCCTTCGCGCTCACGTTTTTCGTTAAGAACTGAACCTCGCACAACTTGTGGAAACCAAACTCCATCGTAACTGTTGCCGTTTGCATCATTAATAGTATCCCAACCATTATTGTTATTAACTGCGTTACCGTTTATATCTGTAGGTTGTCCACCGCCAGTGTAGCGCCATACATTTGCATCAGTTCCGCCCGAAAGTGTCCTGTTTATTCGTTCCTGATACGTATAGCCAACTAATACACCAAAGTTTTCGTTGTCGTTTTTCCATGAATATAAACCCGTAAACTGTGGTTCATACTCTTTTGTAACATCAGCGTAAGTACTCTCTACATTAAATACACCCGAGTTTACATCCATACTCAAAGGTTTTCGGCTATGCATTAATACAGTACCACCAACCCCTCCTTCATCTAAGCGTGCCTCTGGCGATTTATAAACCTCTACACTTTCAATCATCGAAGACGGTAACAAAGCATAATCAAACGAACGGGAAGGTTCACCCGGAGAAGACGCAATAAAATTACCATTAAGCTGTGTAAAAGTTAGCGCCGACGACAAACCACGAATACTGACTGATGAACCTTCTCCGCCGTCACGCTCAATTACCACACCAGGTACACGCTGAAGAGAGTCGGCAACGTTTTTATCAGGGAATTTTCCAATATCTTCAGCGGTAATTGCATCAACCACAGAGCCTGACATACGTTTTACATCTAAGTTTTCGGCCATGCTTGAACGGATACCACGTACTTCTATTACTTCCATATCTTTTGTGTGCTGCGAGTTTTTGTTTTCTTGCGCTGCAAAAGCATACGTAGAACCCAAAGCAGAAAAAATTGATACATAAAGTGACGACTTACAAAACGTTGAAAAAGGGAAAGGGTATATGCTTGCTAATATCATGTGAGAGGCTGTTCCATTTAAATCTGCTCATAAAACTAAAGCGAGAAGTTAGTCCTTTTACGCAAATTATTCACGTAATGGCAAAAATTGCTCCCAATTCTACACAGCCAAACTTAACCGTTTGTTAACCAACAATATTAAATTAAATAAACGTCTCTTTTAACTGTATTTATACCTATTAAATGAAAGTTAAAACCCAGCCCACACATCAAATCCGCTCTCAATTAACAAACTAAGAGCGGCTTTGTGGTATTTAATAGCTTAATGAAATAATTACAGTGCAAAAATCATCATAAAGTGTATACAAAAAAACGAAGGGGATAATTAGATGAGGTAGTCAGCAGTTTATACTTTAAAAAGCAAAACTGCCGGATGATATTTGAAAGAAGCAACAATTGCTAAATAGCGCTTGGTTAATCAAGCGTAGTAATAACCTCTGAAAGCTCGAGTAATGTCGGCTTTCCACCATAATAATTGGTATCTATGTGATAGCTATTACCCACCCAGAAAGGTGCTTTAGTTGAGTTATGTCCATGTATTGAAAAGTCGACTCCATGACTTTTAACTACCTTATTTTGTTTAACCACTTCGCGATCCCACAATAAAGATTGCACAATCACCGATTTATCATCCGGGTAATTTTCCCAATCCCACGATTGTGCAAATGTATGAGACAACCCAACTTTATAACCGCGATATTCAAGTACTATTGAAAGAGGTTTAGTTAGTAACTCATCGCACATAACATTGAGCTTTTCACTCGATACCGACTTGTGCCAATTGCCACCATTGTCAGTCCATAATTTAAAAGCCGCTTTATCATTACTTAATAATGATTCCAACATTAAATGCTCATGATTACCTAATATCATACATGCCCTAATGGCTTGTAAGTGTGTAAATAAGTCATATGTTTTATCCCCGCGATCAACAAAGTCGCCTAGGCAAAACAAAGTATCTCTTTCAGGGTTAAAATTTACGTTATTAAGTGCGTTTTTTAAGGCAGGTAAATCACCATCAAGATCGCCAATTACAAATACTCGGCACTCATCATTAATAAATATTGCTTGTTTTGAAGATACAGCCTGAATAGCGTTAATACCTATATGCAAAATAGACTCCTATAGAATGCAATCTAAAACTTAGATTAATACTTGAGTTTATAAAGCCTTAAGGTAACACAATATAATTGATAATTAATGAAGGTAATAAAATTTGATTGAAACTAAAAATGCATGACGGCGGACTTTAGCTACAAGCTAAATAAGTAATGTAGATAGTTTTTAGCCGATAGTAAAAAGCGGCTTAGCAAAATACCTGAACAAGTTATAAGTTCGTTAGCAGCACAAACTTATCAGCCAGCTCACCTAAACTTTCACGCTTATTAGGATCGGGCTTTATACAGTCAATAGGGCAAACACTTACACAAGTAGGTTTATCATAATGCCCTACACACTCAGTACATTTACTAGCATCTATTTGGTATATTTTAGCGCCCATATAAATAGCCTCATTAGGGCACTCTGGGTCACACATATCGCAGTTAATGCATTTACTATTTATGAGTAGAGCCACTTTTTAGCCTTTCCAATTAAAGTCCTATAAAACAAAAAATGAAAAAATAGAGCATTTACTGCTTTATTTTAAATTATATGATTAACAGCGTTAAATTATGCATTTTATTGACTTTTTCTTTGTTGATCTTTATCAATAAAAACTTCTGGCTTCTCTAATGAAATTTTAAAGCGTCGCTGTTAATATTGTCTACATCCTAAACAATAAAGTAGTTCTGATGGCAGCTAATTATTCTCTCGATGATTTACGTTACTTTTGCACCATAGTAAAACTAGGTAGCTTTAAAAAAGCATCAATAAGCCTTGATATGTCACTATCAACTTTGAGCCGTAGAATACGTTTATTAGAGCAAGCTCTGCAATTAACGTTACTAAATCGAGATGCCCATCGAGTTACACTTACGCATACTGGCGAGTTATATTACGATCGCTATCGTAAACTGTTCGATGAAGTAGAGTGTATAGAGCAAGCACTTTGTGATGAGAAAGACCAACCTAAAGGGAAAATTAGGATCTGTGCACCCATTTACATGGGTAAACATTTTTTAAGTGCTATTTTTTGTGATTTTTTACTGCAGTATCCCGATATTCAACTAGATTTACGCTTTTCAAATAACCTTATTGATATTGAAAAAGAAGGGATTGATATAGCGTTTAGAGTAAGAAATCCTGCCATTGATAATTGGGTTATTAGGGAGCTTAAGCTTACTCATAATGTATTGTGTGCTCATCCTGACTATGATTATCAATCCATCACTCATCCTGAGCAATTAGAAGAGCAACCAAAAATTACGTGCGTTGGGTTGGTACCGTGGCAATTAAAAAATCAGCACACGAACGAGGAATATAGCTTCAACCCAAACACACATGTTCGATTAGAAGTTGATGAAATTCAAATGATGAAACAAGCAGTTGAGTCTGGTGTGGGTATTAGCTACATCCCTGATTATATAGCATTACCACTTATTAAAGCCGGAAAGCTTAAACACATTCTTCCTGATTGGCAAAGCAAAGGGCAGCCATTTTCTATGCTTTATCGCGACAGAAAACAAATCCCTTATCGAGTGCGATTACTTATAGAGCATACACTGCAACACTTCACTAAAATGTAGCAGTGTAGGCTTTTCACAGCAAAGTAATTAAGCTAATTCATCTTTTAAAAACTAAGCCTTAGTACGATTACACCTAAAAATGCCGTTGTTAATCCTATAACTTCTTGGCGTGTAAAAGACTCTTTTAGAATGATGCGTGAATACAACAAAATAATTAAAATATTCATACCTGAAATCGCTGAAACTAGCCCTGTATTACCAATAGCAAAAGCCGATATTATTGCAACCATGCCAGCTACATTTGTTAAACCAATAAGTAACCCGCACGAAAATGTTTTACCGGCAGACCAATACGCTTGAGAAGAGCCTTGCTCTGCTAGCATTTTTTTACGCTTTACTAACCAACTAACGGCAAAAAGAAAGCTACCAAAACCAAACATAGACGTTAAAGTTGCAAACGTATCAGCCTCAAGAAGCGTTGATTGCTTCCCCATTAAATCATTAAATGCAAAAGACAGTGCCGCGAGTAATCCCCATTGCGCGCCTTGTAAATTACTTAATGAGATATCGCTGGAGTAGCGAATAATATAAAGGCCGCCAAAAATAATAAAAAAGCCGATTAATTGAATAACAGTTAAGGTTTCTTGCCATAATAAAAAGGCAAATAAAAGTACAAATAAAGGCGTTAACCCCGACAGGATGCTAATTAAAGACGCTTTCCCAACCGAAAACCCTTTGTGCAAAAACCCATTAGCCGCAAAAGATCCAAAACCTAAAGCGAGCCCAACCGTAATATCAGCCCAGCCGTACCATGTGTGCTCAAACACCACAGTACCTAGCGCACTAATTATAAATCCCACAAAAAAAACACCGAATAATAATAGATTACGATTAATCTTTTTTTGTGACGTCCATTGGTACATTATTCCTCGCGCACCAAAAAAAACAGTGGCGAGTAATGCAAAAATTATCCACATATAAGTGAGACCCTTTATAATTTACTTTGATAAACCCGAATAAAAAGTGGTTATTTAACATTGTTGAATGCAATGACTATTACATAAAGGTTCAACAGTAAAGCACCTAGCCACTACAAGAGCGTTACCCGATACCTAGCTTCTACTCTATAAAATAAGCAGCTTAGGCTTCACATAATAAAATACTAGCCACACAATTACACTTTAATAAACAACAACACCAGTATATTTAATCTATAAATATTATAAACAGGCATAAGTGGCACTATAGATCCCATAAATAGCATTTAACTATTTAGTCGCTTAGCTTCAATCACATAGTGAGCAACTAACACACAGAGATAACAACAATTTAGTGAAAAAAACGAATTTATAAAAACATAAAAAACAGTTTTAAACTGTCATTTTATCGACAATATATTTTTAACCTAAAACTCAATTGACTTTATTTTTAAACTCAATATGATTGATTTAAACAAAGAGGATAATATGTTTACTTTAATCACATACCTGCTAAAAACAAATACCACCTTCGGAATTTAAGCCGAGTGTAACCCTTACACTCGGCAGTTACACTGTACCTTTATATATTTAAATTCGATTTAGTTTTTGTGGGGATTAGTCCGTGCTTTCTTTTCTGTTCGAGCGTAAAAAATCTTTCCTGTCTAAAAATAACTTCACAGACGCAGCGGTACTATTACAACCGCTGAAGCTTGCGTATTTACTACAAGAAGTCGAGTATTCACAGCGGCCTTGGTCAAAATTCAATCCGCATGTACAAATTAATAGCACGGTGGTTATTAAAAATATAACCATCGGTTTTAAGCGCCGCATAACTTTAGTGCCTCCAAGCCAACGAAGGCACTTTATTAGTGACGTATCATTTCACTCTCCTCTTGGGGTCGCTCTTTTAGGGCATAAAATAAATCATATTATTGAATATAAAGAAGCTGGGGAATCCCACCTTTGGGAAATAATAGCCATTAATATTAAGGAGGAAATATAGAGTAAATTATTTCAATTTTTATTTATTAATTTTATATATTTAATTGGAGTTATTTGTAATGAGTAAAGAAAAACCTAAAAAACATGCAAGCAAAATATTAAAACAAAAACGTAAAGAGCGAAGAGATAAGCTAAAGCAACTTGAAAAATAATTAATATTATTTTAAATAAAGTCGCAAACTCGGGGTTTTTATAACCCCGAGTTTTTTGAAAAAACTATATTCAGCTGTAGCTAAACAGCTTGTTTAAATGGATTACGAGTATCTTGTTGTTCCTCAAGATTACGCATTAAAATAGCGTGCGCTAAGTTGATGCCTTCATTTAGCGGTATTTTTACAATGTGACCAGAGCCTTTAGCATCGCTAATAGTTTCCCCCTTTTTGTTTTCCATATATTCAAGCTTAAAAGTAATGTTACCTTGTGGTGTCATAAGCTCTAAGGAGTGACCTGTACAAAATTTATTTTTAACGTCTATTTCAACTAATCCATTTTCGCAGCGCTCAAGTACTTCTCCCACAAATTGCTGCTTAGTTGATACCGAATGACCGTATTCATAATTTTGATAATCTTGATGGGCATGGCGTTTTAAAAAGCCTTCGGTATAACCACGATGTGCTAGATTTTCGAGTGTTTTAAATAAGTTAGTATCAAATGGTTTACCCGAAGCTGCGTCGTCTATTGCTTTGCGATAAACTTGTGCTGTGCGCGCTACATAATAAAATGACTTAGTACGCCCTTCTATTTTTAAACTATGTACACCCATTTTTGTTAACTGCTCTACGTATTGCACAGCGCGTAAATCTTTTGAGTTCATAATATAGGTGCCGTGCTCATCCTCGAATGCAGGCATGTACTCACCAGGGCGGCCTTGTTCCTCTAGCATAAATACATCGTTACTTGGCGCGCCTTCACCCAGTGTAGGAATCACCTGTTTGGGGTCAATTTTATGCACCATTTCGCCGGTTTCGTTCTCAACACCAGGTTTTACATCGTAATCCCAACGACATGCATTAGTACACGTGCCTTGATTTGGATCGCGCTTATTTATGTAACCAGAGAGCAAACAACGCCCCGAATACGCCATACACAGTGCGCCATGTACAAATACTTCAAGTTCGGTGTCTGGGCAGAGTGTGCGTATTTCGGTTATTTCTTCGAGCGACAGCTCCCGCGATAAAATAACGCGTTCAATTCCCTGCTTTGCCCAAAATTGCACGCTTGCGTAGTTAACTGCATTTGCCTGCACTGATAGATGAACCGGCATAGTCGGCCACTTTTCACGAACCAGCATAATTAAACCAGGGTCTGACATAATTAGCGCATCGGGTTTCATCGCAATAACCGGTTCTATATCACGTAAATACGATTTAACTTTGGCATTATGCGGCGCAATATTAGACACCACATAAAACTTTTTATTTTGCGCATGCGCCTCACTAATGCCTACTTTCAGAGTGTCTAGGTCAAACTCATTATTACGCACACGCAAACTATAACGAGGCTGCCCCGCATAAACCGCATCTGCGCCATAAGCAAACGCGTAGCGCATGTTTTTTAAACTGCCTGCGGGGCATAATAATTCAGGAATAAAAGGCATTGAAGAAATAACGGGTGACATGTGCGCTCCATACATCAAACTGGGTTTAAGCCAGTTGCATAAGTAGTTAACCTAAACTCTGAAAAATAAATCTATCCCAAGCAGAATTCAGATTAGTCATTAACAAATAAGTAAACAGAAGCGCGGCAGTATAAATGCGGTCAATAATTTGCGTTTGATCGAGATCACAAAACGGCAACCAAACTGGTTTTTAATAAAATTAGGATTTTTCACTTAAAACGCGTATAATTCGCGCCCGTTAATATTCACACTTTTACTTAAAATTATTGGAGCATAAAGATGGCTTTAGAACGTACTTTTTCAATCGTAAAACCTGATGCAGTTGCTAAAAACCACATTGGCGCTATCTACAACCGTTTCGAATCTGCTGGCCTTAAAATCGTTGCAGCTAAAATGGTTCACCTTTCACAAGAGAAAGCTGAAGGTTTCTACGCTGAACATAGCGAACGTCCTTTCTTCGGTGCTTTAGTATCTTTCATGACATCTGGTCCAGTAATGGTTACAGTTCTTGAAGGCGAAAACGCTGTTCTTAAAAACCGTGAAATCATGGGTGCTACTAACCCTGCTGAAGCACTAGCTGGTACTTTACGTGCAGACTACGCTGATAGCATCGACGAAAATGCTGTTCACGGTTCTGACGCTGTTGAATCTGCTGCTCGCGAAATCGCGTACTTCTTCGCTGACGAAGAGCTTTGTTCACGTACTCGTTAATTCGAATTCGTTAACATATTGAAAAGGGCTTTCGGGCCCTTTTTTAGTCATTACGTAAAGTATTAATCAGAAACTCATGATGTTTTACTTAATGATTAAAGTGAGTGAATTGTGTACAATTCGTCCTCGTAAATTTTATCTCCACCGTCACCGATTGAGGTTGTTTCATGACCGAGCAAAAAAAGATTAACTTATTAGATTTAAACCGAGAAGCAATGCGCGAGCTATTTGCATCGTTCGGTGAAAAGCCGTTTCGTAGTGACCAGGTGATGAAATGGATTTATCATTTTGGCGTAGATAACTTCGACGATATGAGCAACGTAAACAAAAAGCTTAAAGAAAAACTTAAAGCTGAGTGCGAAATTGTAGCGCCAGAAATCACTGTGCGCCAACAAGCAAGCGACGGTACTATTAAGTACGCACTTATTCTGGAAGGCGGCCAAGAAGTAGAAGCCGTTTGGATCCCTGAAAAAGAGCGCGCTACGTTATGTGTATCATCACAAGTGGGTTGTGCTCTTGAGTGTACTTTTTGTTCTACCGCTCAACAAGGCTTTAACCGTAACTTAAAAGTATCTGAAATTATTGGTCAAGTTTGGCGTGTAGCTAAAGATATAGGCCTTGATGGTCATAGCGAAAAGCGCCCAGTAACTAACGTTGTAATGATGGGTATGGGCGAGCCTTTACTTAATCTTAAAAACGTAGTGCCAGCAATGGAACTAATGATGGACGATTGGGGCTTTGGTTTATCTAAGCGCCGCGTAACATTAAGTACTTCAGGCGTTGTACCTGCACTTGATTTACTAAAAGAGAAAATTGACGTAGCACTGGCTATTTCACTTCACGCACCCGATAACGCACTGCGTGACATTTTAGTGCCAGTTAATAAAAAGTACCCTATTGAAGAATTTTTAGCCTCGTGTCGTCGTTATATCGATGGCTCAAAAGCAAATAAAGATGTAACGGTTGAATACGTGATGCTTAACGGTATTAACGACAGCACCGATCAGGCGCATGCATTAGTGCAAACGTTAAAAGGCACACCTTGTAAGGTCAACCTTATTCCGTTTAACCCGTTCCCGGGTAATGAATACACGCGCTCAAGCAATAGCCGTATTGACCGTTTTTCAAAAGTATTACAAGCAGCAGGCGTTACCTGTATTGTGCGTCGTACTCGCGGTGACGATATTGACGCTGCTTGCGGACAGTTAGTAGGTGATGTAGTTGACCGTACTAAACGTTTAGCTAAAAAGAAAATGCGTGACGATAACGCAATTAGCGTTAATATCCACCAAGCATAATCTGTAACCACCCTATGTGAATTAGTCATGTAGGGTGGTTAAGTTGTTTATTTTTAAATAAATGATGCAACAACAAAGGTTTTAGGTAAGATAGGCGCCATGGACTAAAAATAAAGAGATAAGGTAATGCGATCTATACTTGCTATAACACTATCAACACTTGCCTTAAGTGGCTGTGTTAGCGAAAGTAGTTATAACGGCAGTAATAAGCCCGTCGTCGAAAATAAAATTAATAATACTGGCGCAGCACGAACACGAATTGCTTTAGCCTTACAGTATTTAAAAACGGGTAATAACTCTCAAGCCAAATACAATTTAGAACGTGCAGCTGCATTTGCTCCTGACCTGCCTGAAGTACATTACTCTCTTGCTTATTACTATCAACAAGTAGGCGAGAACCCGCTAGCTGATAAAGCATACCAAAAAGCACTCGAAATAAAGCCTGACGACCCTAATACGCTTAATAACTACGGCGTGTTTTTATGTGGCATTGATGAATACGATCGTGCAACTGATCAATTTTTAAAAGCCATTGAAGTACCAAGTTATATTCGCGTTGCCGAAAGTTACGAAAATTTAGCCTTGTGTGCTATTGAATTTGATGATTTCGAAAATGCAGAAAGTTATTTTCAACAGGCACTTAATCACAGCTCTCAGCGTACATCTACGTTAATTAGTTTAGCAGCGCTGTATTACGCAAAAAGTGACTTATACAAAGCCAGTGAACTTTTAAAACGCTACGAAAGCACAGGTCGAGTATCTTCTCGCGCATTAATGCTTAGCTACCTTGTAAAAAACAGAATGGGCAGAATAGAAGAGGCTGAAAAAATTTCCAGCACTATTTTACAAACTTACTCTAGCAGTAACGAAGCCTATGCATTAAAAGAGAAAAGAACACGTTTTAATGAGTTTGAAATACTGCGAGAAAAATACCGCAAAGCGCAGTTAAAAGAACTAAAAAACGACGAAAGCGGCGCGCACGTTAGTTCAAAACCAAAAATAAAAGTAATCAGAAAGAAACGTTCACCACAAGACGGTTTAACAAGCTTGGTAACAAACGACGAGCAAAAAACAGATAAAAAGATCGCAATAGCAAATAACCAAGATGTAAATCCAGTTATAGTAAGAGAAAAGCAAGCTAAGGCGGTACAAAACACGGTCAGTAAGCAAGCCGACGAAGCAACCGTAATAGCAAAACAAGTAACAACCCAAAAAGAAGAAGCTCCTAAAGTCGTCGCACCAAGCAACCCTACCGATACATCGGCTGTTATGCTTGCACTTACTACTGAGCACGACTCTGCAGATTCCGTAGTAGCTGCACCTAAAAAAGCTAAGTCCGTTTACGAACCTCAAAAAGAAGTTATAGCAACAAAACAACCAGCTAAAGCCGATGACGAGGTAACAATAATTTCGTTTGGCGCACCTAAAACAGGCCAGTTTAATTCGCAGCAAACTAGTAACTATAGTAATTCAGTTCCTGCAGTTACCGCTCAAAAAAATAGTAGTGACGTGGTATTCTACGAAGCGACTAAAAATACAACTGTATTTGAAAATAGCAGCTATCAAAATGATGCCGATATTGAATTTAAAAGTTACGAAGCAGTACAAAAAACAGAGATCCCAATGCTTAACCCTAAAGTATCGCCTTTACGCGTGCCATTTCACGTAATTGCTGTTGGCGAAAACCTATTTAGCATTTCGGTGCGATACAATGTTAAACTACAAAAGCTCCTGCAATGGAATGGTCTAAAAGAGTCGGATCGGGTAATGAATGGAAGTAAAATATACCTAAACGATCCAAATATTTATTACGAAATTAAAGCTGGTGATTCCCTTTACGATATAGCTACCCAGCGGCATGTATTAATTGATGAATTAATGCGATGGAATAAATTAAGTCCTGATATAGCACTAAAACCAGGGCACAAACTTTTACTAGTGGATCCAGACTCATACACATTATGAATGAAGAAAATACGCAAACACAGAGCGAACAGCCAACTGTAGGCCAGATATTAAAAAATCACAGAGAACAAGCGAACGTTAGCATAGCGACTATTGCTGCACCGTTAAAGCTGTCTGAACTTCAAATTAAGCGCCTTGAAAATGATGAATTTACATTACTCGGCCCTATTACTTTTGTTAAAGGCTATATAAAAAACTATTGCCGTGAATTAAAAGTAGATAGCGCACCTATATTAGCAATGATGCCAGCCCCACCGGAGCCGGCTAAACCCGCTAATATGCAGAGTTTTTCACGCCGTACAGAAAAAGAAGCAAACGACAGCCGTTTAATGTTTTTTAGCTATTTAATTTTAGCGATTGTTATTGGCTCATCTGCTTTATGGTTTTGGCAAAACGCGACACCTATTGAAGAGCAAACGAGTAACATAAACGTTGCCAACTCAAAAATGAGCGAGCGCCAAGCCGCTCAACCCAGTATTTCAGAGCAACAGCAACAAGCCGAAATTGACGATGAATCATTATTAGAATCACAAAGCACGTCTAGTGAAACATCAACAAGCCCAGAAATAGTTAAAGAAACGGCTCCTATTGCTTCTAACAATGCAAGCCAAGAAGATGCTAGCAGCACAATTGTCATGAACTTTAATGGCGAAAGTTGGGTTGAAATTTACGACGGCGAAGGCGAAAAAATAGCATTCGGCGTTAAAAAAGCAGGCTATATTATGACCGTAAGCGGTACGCCTCCTTTTTCAGTTGTGCTTGGTAAGCATGACGCTGTAGACATTACTTTAAACGGTGAACCTGTAGATGTTTCTGCATTTCCTCAAAACCGTTTAGCCAAATTTACATTACCACTAGCAGAGTAGTCGCTATGTTTTCAGAATCTCCAATTAAACGCAGAAAATCCACCCGAATCAATGTAGGTAACGTCCCTATTGGTGATGGTGCCCCTATTGCAGTGCAATCAATGACCAACACCGACACCATGGATGTTGATGCAACTGTTGCACAAATACAGGCAATACAAGATGCAGGTGCCGACATAGTCCGTGTATCAGTACCAACAATGGATGCAGCCGAAGCGTTTAAAAGTATAAAAGAGCAAGTAACGATTCCGCTAGTTGCAGATATTCACTTTGATTACCGTATAGCCTTAAAAGTAGCAAAATACGGTGTAGATTGCCTGCGTATAAACCCGGGGAATATAGGTAGTGAAGAGCGTATAAGAGCTGTGGTCGATTCTGCACGCGAGCACAACATTCCTATTCGTATTGGTGTAAATGGCGGTTCACTAGAGCGCGACTTACAAGAAAAATACGGCGAACCAACACCAGAAGCCTTATTAGAATCAGCAATGCGCCATGTAGATATCTTGCGCCGCCTTGATTTTGACCAATTTAAAATATCAGTAAAAGCGTCTGACGTATTTTTAGCTGTAGGTGCATATCGCTTACTCGCTAAAGAAATAGACCAACCACTGCATTTAGGTATTACCGAAGCGGGCGGCATGCGCTCAGGCTCTGTTAAATCTGCAGTAGGTTTAGGTATGCTTCTTGCCGAAGGTATTGGCGATACCCTGCGTGTATCACTTGCTGCCGACCCGGTACAAGAAATTAAAGTAGGCTTTGATATCTTAAATTCATTGCGCATTCGTTCGCGTGGAATTAACTTTATTGCCTGCCCTAGCTGCTCACGCCAAGAGTTTGATGTAGTAAGCACCATGAACCAACTTGAAGAGCGCTTAGAGGATATTATCGAACCTATGTCAGTTTCGGTAATTGGTTGCGTTGTAAATGGACCAGGTGAAGCGCTTGTGAGTGATATAGGGCTTGCCGGTGCAAATCGTCGTTCTGGTTTGTATATAAATGGCGAACGCCAAAAAGCGCGCATTGATAACAACAACATTGTTGACCAGCTTGAAGGTTATGTACGCGACTTTATAGAAAAAAAGCAGAACCAAACACCGATTGACATAAAAATAGTCGAATAAATACCGCATAAAGCGCCAAACAGCGGTGTTTGGCGTTTACCTTTATAGCTAGTGGATACCCAAACGACCCCAAGATACAGAATTCAGCGTTTCACAGGCTCTTAATATCAAGGCGTTACTTTGCAAGAATGGCAATCCCTTTTAAAAAGTAACAACGATGAGAGTAAGTGTCTGTGAAACACCCAACGGGTTGGTTTAAAAGCGATTTATACTGCGTTATTGATTTTAACAATAGAACCACTATTACTTTCAATCAATGCCTTGCCTAAATCGCTTTTAATTCCAACTGAAACTCGCATCATGGGGTCATTTGGGTATATAATGACGGGTCAATTTTTAGCATTCTTGTTGTGTAAGCATTTTTCATTACACAAAAAAACAGCATTTAGGATTTATCAGTGGCAAAACAAATTCAGGCAGTTCGCGGTATGAACGATTGTCTGCCGGGCGATACACAAGTTTGGCAGAAAGTAGAAAACATTTTACGCGAGACAGTAGCATCGTTCGGTTATCAAGAAATTCGTTTTCCTATTGTAGAATCAACCGACTTATTTAAACGCTCTATTGGTGAAGTTACCGATATAGTAGAAAAAGAAATGTACACCTTTGCCGATCGCAATGGCGACTTATTAACACTTCGCCCAGAAGGCACCGCAGTATGCGTACGTGCTGGCAACCAAAATGGCTTACTATACAACCAAGAACAACGCCTTTGGTACATGGGTCCAATGTTTCGTCACGAGCGTCCGCAAAAAGGTCGTTACCGTCAGTTTCACCAATTTGGTTTAGAAACATTTGGTATTGCTACAGCAGATATAGACGCAGAAGTTATTTTATTAACAGCGCAACTATGGGAAGCCTTTGGTATTACTGACCACGTTCGTTTAGAGCTAAATTCTTTAGGATCTAACGAAGCGCGTGCAGATTACCGTGATGCTTTAGTAGCCTACCTTGAGCAACACATTGATGTGCTTGATGAAGACTCAAAACGTCGTATGTATTCAAACCCATTACGCGTACTTGATAGCAAAAACCCAGACGTACAAGCAATTTTAACTGATGCACCTAAATTGTCTGAAAATTTAGATGCTGAATCAAAAGAACATTTTGAAAATTTATGTGAACGTTTAGACGCTGCTGGCGTCTCATATACGGTTAATGAAAAGTTAGTACGTGGTTTAGACTACTACAACCGCACTGTATTTGAATGGGTAACCGACAGTTTAGGTGCACAAGGCACTGTATGTGCTGGCGGACGTTACGATGGCTTAGTTGAACAACTTGGCGGCAAAGCAACGCCAGCAGTTGGTTTTGCAATGGGTCTAGAGCGCTTAGTATTATTACTACAAGCACTTGAGTGTGTAGGTGACATTCGTCGTAATGCTGATGTATATTTAGCAGCAATGGGCGACAAAGCAAGCATTCAAGCTCCTGCAATTGCAGCGCAACTACGTAAAGACGTACCGGGTTTACGCGTTATGGTACATGCGGGCGGCGGAAACTTTAAAAAACAATTAAAACGTGCTGATAAAAGCGATGCACTTGTTGCAGTAATTATTGGTGAAGATGAATTAGAAAAAGGCGTTGTGACCATCAAGTATTTGCGCGAGCGTAAAGAACAAGTCACATTAGAATTAGAACAAGCTAAAGCGCTATTAGCTGAGCTTATTAACGGCTAAGCGAACATTAGAGGTAAGAATGGATATTTATTCAACAGAAGAACAACAAGCAGAAGCCATTAAACGCTTTTTCCGTGAAAACGGCATTTCACTTGCGCTAGGTATACTTGTTGGCCTAGGTGGCTTATATGGCTGGAAAGCATATAACCAAAACCAAATTACTACCGCTGAAAAAGCATCAGATTCATATACAGCGCTTGTTGAAAGCGACGATGTATTATCTTCAGCTGATGCGTTTATTAGCGAAAATAAAGACACAAACTACGCAACACTTGCTGCATTCGTTGCTGCAAAAGACGCAGTAGAAGCGAAAAAACTAGACGTAGCAAGCGAAAAGCTAAGCTGGGTTGTGTCTAATACGCCAAATACAGAATTAAAAGCAATTGCGATTACACGTTTAGCACGTGTTCAAATTGCGCAAACTAAATATGACGATGCATTAACGACATTAAATGCACCATTACCTGAAGCGTTCAATGCAAACGTGGCCGAGCTTAAAGGCGACATTTACACTGAGCAAGGTAATAAAGATCAAGCACGTACTGCATACCAAGCAGCAATAGATGCGGGTGGATTAACAAGTAACCCACTATTACAAATTAAGTTAGATGACCTAGCAGTAACTAGCCCAGCGGCATAAGGTTTTAGGCATGAAAAAATTTACAACAGCAGCCCTTGCCCTATGTATGGCAACATTGATGGGTTGTTCATCAAGTGATGATGAAGATGAACTAGTACTTCCTGAAATTGTAAACCAATTTGAAACTGACGTTGTTTGGCAAGAATCTGTAGGTGATGGCGTAGAGCATTATTTTTCTCGTTTAACACCCGCAGTTTACAAAGATACTGTGTATGTTGCTAGCCGCGAAGGCCAAGTAGAAGCGCTTTCACTTGATAATGGCGATACAAAATGGGAAACCGATGTACGCCAAGATTTATCGTTTTGGCCTTGGGCTGACAACGGTAATGCAAAATTATCAGGTGGTATTTTGCAAGCCTATGGTAAAATTTATATTGGTTCTGAACACGGCTTTATTATTGCTCTTGATCGCGAAACTGGTGAAGAAGTTTGGCGTAAAAACGTACCAGGCGAATCTCTGTCTAAACCAACAGCAGGTGATGGCTTAATATTTGTAAATTTAGGCTCTGGTAAATTGTTAGCCCTTCACCCAGATACAGGCGAAGAGCGTTGGAGCTTTGAACAAGAAGTTCCACCACTAACATTACGCGGACAAAGCTCGCCAACCGTTGCTAACGGTGGTGTATTAGTAGGCCTTGAAACAGGCAAGCTAAGCGTATTAATTTCAGACAGTGGTTACTCAGCATGGAGCGCAGAAATTGCGGTTGCTAAAGGCGCATCAGAATTTGAACGCCTAGTTGACGTAGACACTCAACCACTTATTAGCGGTCCATACGCTTACGCTATAGCTTACAACGGAAACTTAGCCGCTGTAGATATTCGCTCTGGCAATGTTGTATGGAAACGCGAGTACAGCAGCTACCGCGAAATTGCGATGGATGCACAAACAATTTATTTAGTAGATAGCGATGGTGTTATTTACGCATTAGATAAAAATTCAGGTATTGAACGTTGGAGCCAACCCGCTCTACGCGGTTGGTACCTAACAGGCCCTGCAGTTGCAGGTAGCCACTTAGCTTTAGGCGACCAAGAAGGTAACCTACATTGGCTAAATAAAGAAACTGGCGAGCTAGTATCTCGTGAAGACTTTGACAGCTCGGGCTTTTTTGTTGAGCCAGTTGTTGCCGACGATAAGCTAATTTTATACACCCGTGATGGTGAAGTTAGTATGGTAAAAATACCAAACTAAGTTACTAATAGTCATATGGTTTTTTTAAGGCTTCGCACTGCGAAGCCTTTTGTTGTTTTTTAAAGAGGTAGTTTATGCTTCCCGTGATCGCTCTAGTTGGGCGACCCAATGTGGGCAAATCCACATTATTTAACCGTTTAACACGTACTCGTGATGCACTCGTAGCCGATTTTCCAGGTTTAACACGAGATAGAAAATATGGCCAAGCTAGTTACGATGGCTATGAATTTATCGTGGTAGACACGGGCGGTATTGATGGCTCAGAAGAAGGCATCGAAATCGAAATGGCAGATCAATCTCTGCTAGCTATTGAAGAAGCTGACATTGTTCTGTTTTTAGTAGATGCTCGTGTAGGTATGACCGTAGCTGACCAAGCAATTGCTAATCACTTGCGTAAACAAGATAAAAAGTGTTTTGTTGTTGCCAATAAAACCGATGGTATTGATGCAGATTCAAACTGTGCTGAATTTTACCAATTATCATTAGGTGAAATTCATCATATTGCTGCATCGCATGGCCGTGGTATTACGTTATTACTTGAGCAAACACTTCAGCCGCTTATTGCTGAATTAGCTGCACAAGACGAAGACGTAACAGGCGATGACGAAGAGCTTATTAATCTTTACGAAGAAGATGAAGACAGCGATACCGATCACCAGGCATTTGCAGACAAACCTGTAAAGCTTGCAATTATTGGTCGCCCTAACGTTGGTAAGTCAACGCTTACAAACCGTATACTGGGTGAAGATCGCGTAATTGTATACGACATGCCAGGTACAACACGTGACTCTATCTACATTCCGATGACTCGAAATGAAAAAGAGTATGTGTTAATTGACACCGCAGGTGTTCGTAAGCGTAAAAAAGTAAGCGACGTAGTTGAAAAGTTCTCTGTAATTAAAACGCTTCAAGCAATCGAAGATTGTAACGTTGTGTTATTGATTGTTGATGCTCGCGATGGTATTTCAGATCAAGATTTAAGCTTATTAGGCTTTGCTCTTAACTCAGGTCGTTCATTGGTAATTGCAGTGAACAAATGGGATGGCTTAGACGATTACGTTAAAGATCGTATTAAATCAGAGCTCGATCGCCGTTTAGGCTTTATTGACTTTGCACGCCTACACTTTATATCTGCACTACACGGTACAGGTGTTGGTCATTTGTTTGAGTCTGTTGACGAAGCGTATGAATCAGCGACTAAACGTATAAGTACTGCAATGCTGCGTCGAATTATGGACATGGCTCAAGCCGATCATCAGCCACCACTTGTTCGTGGTCGTCGTGTTAAGCTTAAATATGCACATGCCGGTGGTTATAACCCACCACGTATTGTTATTCACGGTAACCAAGTTAAAGATTTACCAGATAGCTACAAACGCTACCTAATGAACTACTACCGTAAAGCACTTAAAATTATGGGCACCCCAATCAAAATTGAATTTAGAGAAGGTGATAATCCATTTGCAGGGCGTACTAATAAAGTAACGCTTTCGCAAAAACGTAAAATACGTGCGTTTGCAAAAGAAAACCGTAATAAATAAACTTTTCAAGAGTTAGTTTATTACAATAAAAACGGCGTACTTTTTAGTACGCCGTTTTTGTTTTAATATGTTATTAAGAGTTACAAACCAAGCAAAGCTAAGCGCACTAAGTTCTCCACCGTGGCTTCATGTGCATTTTTATTTTTATTAGTTGGCGTAAACCTAGAAGTAGGTGATTTAATAGTTATAAAGCCATGATTGGTTGCCATTTCATGAGCTAATAGCTTTCGCTCTTTAGGTGTTAAATGGTTTTCGTGTATTTTTGCCAGCTCGCCGCTATCAAGCCATATTCCTGCACAGCCTGGGCATTCATCTATTTCGACGGCCTTTACTGGCGAAAAATACCTGCGCATCATTACAATTTTTTTGCACTTTGGGCAATTAATTCGTAGCGATACATCGTATTCACTCTCGCTATGTTCACTCTCGCTATGTTCACTCAAATGCTTTAGCAACACCTGACCATGCTTTAGCTCTGGCGAGCTAAATTTAAAAATTTGGCTGTTATCAAAAAATACGCCGCCTTGCACTGAAGTGTAAACAGTAATACCGCCAATTAATAACGGCTCAAGAGAGGCATTTGTACGTGGGCAAAACATTCTAAAAATCCTTTTTATTTTAATACCTAGCTTACACTACTTTACTCAAGCGCTTTATGAATAAGCCCAACAAGCGGCGTTGGTAATGTAATATTACCTGTAAGTACAAACTCATGGGCTTCATCTGACATTTTTTGCCATGTGCGGCGAATAATACCAATCCATTTTTCTTCATTGTAATCTGGTTTTGCACTGGCAAACCCAAGCATGTAGTGTTCAATAAACACCAAACTTGCTACATCTTCAACTAATTGGCTATCTGGATTGCGCTTAATATCTTTTTTAGCAACAGCGTTATAAACACGGTTTTGGTCAGTATCGTTAAACCCAGCTTGTTTCATTAATTCAACGGCTAGTGACGCATGAAAAATATAAAGTGCGCTACGCCATTGATGATAACCCTGCTTGTTCATTTCAAAGTCGCTACGTGGCGATTTCCAACGCTGAATATGCTGTGCACGCACTGCAATTTGCATGAGTGCATCGGCATCAGGTTTAAAGCGAGTTAGCATTTCGCTCATACGCTGTGAGTATAAATACTCTTTTGGAAAACTTTCTCCATTGTGCTGCTCAGTATTAGGGTCTTGGTTATTAGCTTCATCAATCAGCGTTATTACTTTATTAAACATGACGGTCTTTTATTGTAATTAGTTTTAATCATTCTAAACGCTGATAAAACAATAAACTAGTGGCCCACTCACTTCAGCGGTGAAATTTGTTCAATCAAAAAGTAAAAGCAAGAGGTACTGGTTGTGAAATTAAGCGCATTAATAAGGTTAACTTGTTATTATCTTAGAAACAAAAATGACACATGTGCGTAAACTAATAAAAATTAACGCGCTAAAAATGAGAATAATATGTTTAAAAAAACAATTTTAGCTATTTGCTTAGCTGTAGCATCACTGCCGAGCGCAGCCGATAGCAATGCAGATTTAAAAACCATTATTGATAACCATTGGCAAAACGCAAAAGCTGAAAAAATATTTTTTCGTACCGACCCAGACGGCTGGAAGCCAAACGGTACTTTGCCAAATTGGAGCGAGCAAGCCATTGCAAAGCGCCAAGCTTATAACAACAACGTACTAAAAAACTTAGCCAGCATTGACCCAAAAACGCTCAACAACGAGCAGCTAATGAACTACCGCTTATTTAAATATGAGCGAGAAACCGAGCAGCAAAGTTACCTTTTTCAAGATAAGTATTTTCCGGTTAATTTTTTAAGTGGCTGGCATACTTATTTTGCCGAAGCCCCCGCTAACATGGCATTTTTAACACCCGATGACTACAACGCATTTTTAGTAAGCCTTGCCGACTACCCTCGCTTTAATCAGCAAAATATTGATTTAATGAAAGAAGGTATAAAAACAGGCTTTACTCATTACTGCAAAACCTTTGAAAATTACAGCCAAAGCATTAGCGCGCATATTGTTAAGCAACCTGAAAACAGTGCCCTTTACGAGCCCTTTACACGTATACCAAAAACGTTTACAGCAGAGCAAAAAGCCACATACCAAAATAAAGCAAAGGCCTTAATCAGCTCAAAAGTAGTCCCTGCTTATCAGCACTTTTACGACTTTTTTGAAAACGATTACATGCCTAACTGTAGAGCCCAGCCGGGTATTGCAAGCGTTAAAGGCGGGCTTGAGTATTACAAATATGCAGTTAATTACTACACCACAACCAATGCCACACCAAAGAAAATTCATGAGCTTGGCTTAAAAGAAGTCGCGCGTATTAAAGCGCAGATGCAAAGCATTATTGATAAAGTAGGTTTTGATGGCACTTATGCTGAGTTTTTAGAATTTTTAGCAACCGATGAGCAATTTTACGCAACAGACGCACAAGACTTACTTGAAAAAACAGCCTTTATTACGCAAAAAATGTATGGCAAATTACCAACCTACTTTAATCATTTACCGCGTAACACCTTTACAATAAAAGGCTCAGCGAGTCGTGGCGCGTTTTATATGCCACCGGCTGATAATCGCTCACCGGGTACTTACTTTTTAGCCTCAACACCTAAGCTACAGCCTTTGTATAATTTAGAAGCACTAAGCCTACACGAAGCAATACCAGGGCACCATTTACAAAACGCTATTGCAATGGAGTTAGATGTACCTCAGTTTAGACGCACACTTAGCCACTCAGCATTTGGCGAAGGTTGGGCACTTTACACCGAACGTTTAGGTAAAGAAGCCGGCTTTTATCAAGACCCATACAGCGACTTTGGTCGTTTAGGTTACGAAATGTGGCGTGCTGTGAGGCTTGTTGTTGATACCGGTATTCATGCATTTGGCTGGAGCCGCCAAAAGGCAATTGACTACTTAGCAGATCACACTGCATTGCCACAAAGCGCGGTGGAGGATCAAATAGATCGTTATATTTCATGGCCTGGCCAAGCGCTTTCGTACAAAATGGGTGAAATAAAAATACGCGAACTGCGTGCAAAAGCCGAAAAAGAGCTAGGTGCTAAGTTTGATATTCGCAGCTTTCACGACACCGTTATAGGCCAAGGCTCGCTGCCTATGGAAGTATTAGAAGACGTAATAAACGATTGGATAGAAAAACAAAAATCGGCTATTTAACATTCAAGGAGGCGGTATTATTTGCCGCCTCTTTTTAAAACCCTCTTAAAAACCTCAAAACTAATCCCTACCCGCTTTTGCTTCGTAAAGTTAATGATTACAAAAACCTGAGTAAACCTATGAGCAAACGCATTTTATATTGGCTACAAAACGATTTACGTCTAACCGACAACCCTATTTTAAGCGAACTTGCTACTGAGCAATGCGCGCTCGATATTGTATTTGTTATAAACCCGCACTGGTTTAAAAATAATAACTATCAACAAAAGCCGTATGGCGTGCATAAACAGCAGTTTTTAATGCAAAGCTTGTATGAACTCCAACAAGCACTTATTGAGCGCGGGCAAACACTGCATGTACTTGAAGGCGAACCTGTATCGCTTTTGAAAGCGCGTATTAATGAGCAAAATATTGATGAAGTTGTATACAGCGAGCAATTTGGCCTGTACGAGCAACGCCAAATAAACTTACTCAAAGCACATTGCCCTAATACTAAATTTGCAGGGTCGCAGCAAGACACGCTCTTTAAACAAAGTGACCTACCGTTTGATTTAAGCGAATTACCTAAACACTTTACCCCGTTTCGTAAAAAGGTAGAGGCCGCCACTAGCCCCATTTCACTTTCAACATTACCAAACGGTTTGCTCCCTCAGCCAATAACCTTGTGCGCTAAAAAACCTTTAGAGCGTATAGCAAATAATGGCGTAATGCATGGCGGGTTTAAAAGTGCGCAAACACATTTAAAGCAATACTTTTCAGGTTTACTACCAAGTACTTATAAAATAACTCGAAACGAGCTTGATGGCTTTAATAACACCACAAAATTTAGTACCTGGCTTGCTTTAGGTTGTGTAAGTGCGCGGCAAGTTTATAAAGCAGTTGAGGCGTACGAACATAGTCAAATAACAAACGAGTCTACTTACTGGATTAAATTTGAATTGCTATGGCGAGAGTATTTTAAATGGCATGCACTTAAGGCAGGTAAAAGCCTGTTTAGCTTTAAAGGCCAAAAGCAAACAAAACCCCTTACTACATTTATGCCAAACCGCTTTGCTGCGTGGTGTAATGGCTCAACACCCTACCCATTAGTAAATGCGATTATGAACGAGCTAAACGCTACGGGTTACATATCAAACCGTGCAAGGCAAATTGCAGCGAGCTGCTTAGTGAACGAACTTGGTCTTGATTGGCGTTATGGCGCAGCCTATTTTGAGCAACAACTTATTGATTACGATGTAGCCGCTAATTGGGGTAATTGGCAATATATAGCAGGTGTAGGCGTAGATCCGCGTGGTGGTAGGCACTTTAATATTGAAAAACAAACGTTACAGTTTGACCCGCACGCTGTTTACACTAATAAATGGCAAGGCAATAAAAATACCAGCACACAGCTCGATAACGTAAACGAAGTTGATTGGCCAATTTAAGCCGCCAATCAACTTTTACCAAGTAACGTTTAAAACAGCTCAGCAATGCCTATATTAATAGCGTAACCACCCAATGTTAAAAACAAAAACAAGCACAGCGCCAGTAACAGTGGCTTAATACCCGCTTGGCGAATTGCCCCAACATGTGTGCGTAAACCCAAAGCCACCATCGCAATGGTGAGTAATATATTATCAAACCAAACAACTGCGCTTGTAGCCACTTGAGGAATAATAGAGAGTGAATGCACACCACTTGCCACAATAAATAACACCGCAAACCAAGGAATACTAATACCTGATTTATTATCCTCATTACTTATAGTATTACCTGCCTTTACTCTTTTTTTACTTTGCCAAAACGATAAAGTGACTAAAAACGGCGCAAGCATCATCACGCGTAGCATTTTTTCTATAACGGCGGTATCTGCAGCATTGGCGCTTACAGCTGTACCCGCTGCTACCACTTGCGCTACTTCATGAATGGTTGAACCTACAAAAATACCATATGCGTGCTCACTCAGCCCCATATACTCAAACATGATTGGGTAGGCAAACATACTCAACGTACCAAATACCACCACCGTTGCTACAGCTACCGATACTTTATGCG
>NZ_AUTR01000046.1:0-68058 GCF_000497875.1 Pseudoalteromonas sp. S8-8 | reverse complement strand
CCTGCGCTTTTATTACAGGCTCGGTTGCCATTACAGCTGCTGCGCCACAAATAGAGCTACCTGCACCAATTAATATTACTGTTTGCTCATCAAGTTTAAATACACGTTTACCAAGCTGCATTGCTAATATAAACGTACCGCTGAGCATAACAATGTCGGTTAGCAATCCACTCCAGCCAACGCCTGCTACCTGTGCAAAGGTAATTCTAAACCCAAATAAAATAATACCCGCTTTGAGTAAAATACTTTTAGCGTAATCAACACCCACATCGGTATGAGTCGCAATGCGCGAAAACACACTGTTACCTACAATAATGCCTAGCACAATACCAATAGTTAAGGAGCTAAACTGGGCACTTTGCATTACCGGCAACTTACTCAGCGCAACAGCAACACCCGCTAAAACAATAACTAATAGCATTCCTAGCCACCAACGCGAGTTGGTATACTGCTTAGTATTAATACTAAAAAGCTGTGGCATATCTTTAATTGCACTAAGCATAGTCATCCCTTAATAAAGTCATCGTAATTAATTGACTTCATTTTAAGAAAGCGCAAAATATAACTCCAATACATTAAAATCATGATTCGATAACTTAAGGTTATGTGATTTGAGAGGCACAATGAACTTGCATGCACTTCGGGTGTTTTACACGGTTGCTAAATTAGGCAGTTTTTCAGCAGCAGCTGAGGCGCTTTTTATAAGCCAACCAGCTGTGTCTAAAGCTTTAAAAGAGCTTGAGTATCAGCTAAATATACAACTTATTGAGCGTGCATCTAAGGGTAAGAAACTCACCTTAAGTGAAGGCGGACAAGCACTTTTTGAACATGCTCGTAGTATTTTTGCTATTGAAAAGGCAGCCATTGAAGATATTAAATCACGCACAGGGCTTAAGCGCGGCACACTCGTTATAGGCACCAGTACAACCATTGCCAGCTATTGGCTACCGCCCTATTTAGCCAATTTTTGCGCACAATACCCCCATATAAAAGTAGAAGTACAAGTTGCCAATACCGCGCAAATTGAGCACGCCCTACTTGAATGCACTATCGATTTAGCACTGGTTGAAGGCACACCAACCGAGCCGCATATTATAAGTAAGCACTGGCAAAACGATTTAATGAGTGTAGTTATACCCAGTAACTTTAAGCCCACGAAAGACTTAAAACCATGGTTAAACAAACAGTTTTGGCTACTGCGCGAACCAGGCTCGGGCACTTTAGAGGTCTCGGTTAAATTACTACAGCAACATGGCATTACAGCAAAAAATAATATGCAGCTCGGAAGTAATGAAGCGATAGCAAGGGCGGTAGCACAAGGTATGGGGGTCGCTTTATTGCCAAACGTAGTCACTGAGGATTTAGTACAGCTAGGTAAATTAACACGGCTAGAACAGCCAAATAACGTCGAGTTATCAAGACCATTATACCAATTACACTATAAAGACAGACCCTCTTCACATGCCGCACAAGCATTCGAAAAAAGCCTATTTAGTGAATAATGTTTGATCTGAGCTGTAAGTCGAGTAAAAAAACGGTTGTGTAACATTAATCACTTGTTGTGGTGTTACCTTAATTTATTATATATAAGCCAACTAGTTAAACCCATTGAAAGTACTAATAAATGAAGAACCAATGTTGCACGATTAAATTCACTAAAAAGACTAAGTAAAAAAACTGGAAGTATACTTAAGATTAAAACTACAGGTAATTTAAATAAATTTAACTTTTGGAGTAATAAGCTAATAGGTAATCCGTAAATGAACATTAAAGGATAGAAATAAAATAAACTTCCCATCCCTACTGATACACCAAAACCAACACCTGAAATTAATGAACTAAGAGAAGTATAATTTTCTATACCCGCATAAAAATAACAAAAACCAAGGACTGGTAATACAATTAAAGGACTAAGAATCACAGCAATCAAATTTTTACGTAGATCCTTAGACATATTAAGAAACACCATAACGAGCTTGTAGATTAATTAGTTTTTTATTTGTTTTAATTGATATGCAAACCATAGCTGAATTCCTATTTTGGCTCAGCCAAAGGGGGAAAATTTTGGCCTTACACATTAAAGTATCAGGAGACTACTCATAGCAGCCCAACAGCTAACTTATAAACCTATTTGCTAAATCGTTAAACCCAAATACGAACAAGCTCTATTTACAAACCCTGAGTTAAGTCTTGCGCTAACGTACCCGTTGGCTTTTCAATTACGCGTACTAACTCTTTGCCATTTTGTTTAACAATAAACGTAGGGGTGTATTGCAAGTCGTGAGCTTCTGCAATGCCTGCATCGTCTTGCTTGTTGTAACCTACGGCCACGTATTCAATGCTTGCAAGTTGTACTTTCGACGTAGAAAGTAACTTAATGAGTTTTGGCACTTCGCGCTCACTGTCGTGGCACCACGTTCCAAATAATACAATTAGCTCTTTGCCTTCTAGCTTTTGCATTAGGGCAATGTCTTGTGCTGTTGGCGTAAACGCTTTGTATTGTTCGTTAAACTTGTCGTAGTCGCTTAGCAGTACATCAGTGCTAATTCCGCCCGAAAACGGTGCATCAGCAGCGCAGCTTACAAGCGGCATGCTTAAAGCGCAGAGTAAAATTAATTGTTTAAACATAAGGTTGCTCTTAATTTAGGTATTAATTTAGGTATTAATTTAGGTATTAAACGACTATACCCAATATTGAGCGTGGAGTGAATAACTCTCAGGCGTTACTTTTTATCCATAAAAAAGTTTACTTGCGATAAGTTAGTTAAATATTCTCGCCTTACGTCTTTATTCTCAGCTAGCTTATCTAAGTCACCAATTAAGGTAACTAACTTATTATGAGAATGGCTGCTTGTTTTTTTAAACTCATCTTGTTTTTCGTCGCTCTCAACACGCTCTTTTTTATTCATGTTGTAGCTGTTTTCGTTTTCTTCAAGCCAAATATCGTCAATTAAGCGAATGTCACTTTTGCTAATGGTTTGCTCTTGCATCGCCATTTGTAGCTCGTATTGATTAGTTTGCGGATTAAACTCAAACATTTTTGTATCAACATCAACCTCGTGAGACTGATCAAGACCCACAAGCTCTTTATTTTTAACCGCAGTACCTACGTTATAGCTTTCTTCTTTGTTGTAATAATCAGGGCGACTGTATTGATAATCAAAATGACTACTTACATTTTTACTTTGCGTTACACCGCTAAGATCCCCTAATTGGACTTGTTCAGTTACTTGGCTTAGCTCAATAGTACTTTTAGGCTGATAGTCGCCGTTATCCAGCGCATATGAAAAAGTGGCATCAAAATCAGCGAGCTTAGAAATACTCGCACCCAATGTATTTGGGGCTTTATTACCAAGCCCTTGGTAACGGGCATCGTTTGTAATCATGTTATCAACCAAATCGGCAACCATGGCGCGCCCGTCATTAAAGTGCTGATCTGCAAGTGACTCCAAATTGCTATAACGCTCAGCCGCCGCCGACATACTCGTAAAAGCACCTTTAAACAATGCAAAACCTTGCTGCATTGCCTCATCGCCTTTGCGCCCAAATGCCGACTCTTTATCGTCTTTGGTGCTGTTTACTCGGCTATCTTCTAGGCTTTGATCTAGCGACGCTAAATACTGCTGCATTTGCTGTGTGTCTTTAGCGCCAATGGTTGACATATCGAGTGCAAAATCAATGTCGTTTTGCCCACCTGCGGCTTTAAACACAAGTGCTTGTTGGTTTAATGCTTCATCAATGGAGTAACTTAAATCAAGATTGTTCTCTTTCGAATCAAGATCTTTATTTTGCGTTGTTGAAAACGACACATTAAAACCGGCTAACTGCTCACTATTAAAGCCCGCTAAAAAATCTAAGCTCATGTCTGCTTGATTTGGGACTATAAGAGGGTTGAATGAACTTTCACTCACTTTAAAAAACTCATCGGCCATTTCGCCAACACCCGCCATAACCTGCGTTAAAGCCGCATGTTCAGCCTCAGATAAATTGCCATTTACTTCGTAACTTATGCCAAAGCCATCTATCGCTTCACCTGTTTTTTCATCGTACCCTTGCGATGAGTTAAAGGTAATGTTTATAACATCACCTTCTTTAGTTTTTACCGAGAGCTCAAACAGGTAGTTATCGTCATCCTCGTATTTTGCGCGATTAAGGCTTTCCATGTATGGATTAAGTGAGCGCTCTACACGTTGCTGACTTGAGGCTAAAAACGTTTTTTGCTCATGCCCAAGCTGACCTAAACTCGATAAAATATCGCTGGTATTAGCATAAGCACCCTGAATATTTTTAACCGACGTATTTAATCGCTCAATTAATTGGGTGCTGTTTTCGTTTTTTAATAACCCCTCATGCTGAGAGCTTATTACGGTGCGCAGGGCGAGTTCTTCATCGGAGAGTTTATAGTTAAGCATGCTGGGCGTGCTTGAAATAGTAAATAACGAGGTAAGTTGCTGCTTTAAAACGTCCTCTACCTTTTGATTACTGGCTAGTGCTTCATCAAGAGTTTCATTATTTAACTGGCTTAATAACCCATCGGTTATTTTTGACTCGTTAGTTTGTAAATCATTAATAGCTTGAAGGTCGCTGCTGGTGTGTAGCGAAGGACTCACAGAGCTTTGGTTAGCGTTATTAACTGATTGGGCCAACAAAGTGCTTAAATTAGCCTGACTGCCAAGTGCATTATTAACCATGATTATCCTTAATCGCTAAGCCCTATTAAGTAATTTATCGGACGCAGCATTAAAAGCTTTAGCTTAAGGAGACGTTTTTTACCTATTATTTATACAAACAACCCATTAATAAATTAAATAAGCGTAGGTCGGATAAGCGCAGCGCCATCCGACAATTCACCACTCTAATCATTTGCAACACGCCTAACTCTTAAGCGCTATTCTGCCCGCTCATTACTCTTCATTTGTTTCTTTTATTCTTTGTACTAAAAAGTCGACCGCCGCTTTTACCTTTGGTACTAAATAACGTTGCTTTTGATACAACAAATAAACCGCCATAGTCGCATTTTGGCTTATCGCTAACTCATGCTCAAACTTAAGCTCTTGCAACTGGCCAGACTCAAGGTATGAGTCGAGCGCCCATCGAGTTGACATTAAAATGCCCTCGCCATTACATGCTTTTTTAGCTAGCCACGATCCGTTATTTGAAATAGCGACCGCAGGCCCAGAAACGTCGTGCCATTGATCATCCACTTTGCATAACCAAGGCGTTGGCCCCGCTGGCGTTTTAAAATAAAGGCCACTGTGGCCCTTTAATTCCATAACATTAGTGGGCACACCGTATTTTTGTAAATAGCAGGGTGACGCAACAGGAATAAAGCCGTTATCCATTAGTTTTATTGCCAACACGCGCTCATTTGGCGCATAGCCACCGCGAATCGCAATATCAACATCGTCACGCCCAAGTGTCGACAGCTCATCACTTAAGCTAACATCTAATATAATTTCGGGGTATAGCGCGCTAAATTCATCAAGCAGAGGCAGTAATATTTTGTCACCAAAACTCACCATTGAGCTTATACATAATCGCCCCATTGGTTTTGTTTGATAACTGCGTACAGTTTCGTGGCTTTGCTCTAGCTGATTTAATATTTGCTGAACATCGTTATAGTAAATTTGCCCAACTTCGGTCAATTTAACTATACGGGTCGAGCGCTTTAAAAGCGTAGCCCCCAGGCTTTTTTCTAAATCAGCAACTCGCCGTGACAACGACGAAGGCGGCACACCAAAAGCTTTGGCGGCTTTGGTAAAACTGCCCGTTTCAACCACCTTAATAAAATACCGTATGGCTTTTAGTTGATCCAAGTTGCCTCTCCATTAAATAAAATGCTTTATTGTCTTAAAGACAAAAGTGATTCGCATTTTCCCCTATATATAAGCAAATTAAAACAAGTAATAATGTACTCAACCTAAAGACAGGGACTTAAATTGCATTTTTGGCAATGAGTATCTTCACGTTAATGATGGAAAGCTGACTTATGATTACTTTGCACGGTTTTGCTGCTAGCAACTATTACAACCTAGTTAAACATGTACTTTTACACAAACAACTGCCATTTAAAGAACACCTTGTTTACGGCGGAAGTGAAGAGTTATTAGCAATCAGCCCTGTAGGCAAAGTGCCTGCAATCACAACAGCTAACGGCCTTAATATTTCTGAGTCGAGTGTTATTTGCGACTTTATAGAAGAGTCGTACCCACAAACCCCGCTATATCCTGAAGATGCAGGTGAGCGCGCAGTTGTACGTCAAATTATGAAAATGGCAGAGCTTTATTTTGAACTGCCAAGCAGACGGTTTATCCCTTATGTATTTTCTGGCGCTGAAGTACCTGAAACAACTAAAGCCGAAGTACGCCAAGTATTAACGCGTGGCGTAACCGCTTTGAGTAGCGTGTGTAAGTTTTCACCTTGGATTGCAGGCGAGCAATTTACAATGGCAGACATTTACGTTTATTACGTAAACACCATTGTTAGCGCATTTGGCTCAAGCCAGCTTGATTGGGATGTACTTGCACAAGTACCCGGCATGAAAGAGTGGAACGAATCAATGAGCCAATTAGCCATTGCCCAAAGCATAGAGGCCGATCGCCAATCAAATATGGCTGAATTTATGCAAAAAGTGAAAGCGCAAATTCAAGCAGCAAACGCAAAATAACGCGTAGCTATAAAAGTATCTATTCTAAATTTTAATTACTAAAACAGATCGCCAATACAATAATGTTATTGGCTTAACAAATTTAATTCTTTGCAGGGGACACCTATGACAAATAAAAATATCCAACTTACTTCAACTATCAGCGAAGACAATAAACTAACACTTGCCTTAAAAAACATCGATATGCCAAAGCCAAAAGCCGATGAAGTGGTTATTCGCATTGAAGCTGCACCATTAAACCCATCAGACTTAGGCGTTTTATTCAGCGCAGCTGATATGTCTACTGCAAAGCAATCGGGTACTGATGAAAATCCAGTAATTACTGCCGATGTTCCAGCTCAATTTATGCCATCACTTAAAACCCGTGTAGGTAAAGCAACACCTGTAGGTAATGAAGGCGCAGGCACCGTAGTGGCAGCAGGCTCATCACCAGCCGCACAAGCATTAATGGGTAAAACCGTTGCAGTAATTGGCGGCGGTACGTATCGTCAATTTATATGTGCCAATGTACAAAGTTGCCTAGCGCTAAAAGAAGGGACTACCGCTAAAGAAGGTGCATCATCTTTTGTTAATCCACTTACCGCACTAGCAATGGTAGAAACCATGCGCGCTGAAGGCCATAAAGCTATTATTCATGCTGCTGCAGCTTCTAACCTTGGCCAAATGCTAAACCGTATTTGTATTGCCGATGGCGTTGATTTAATTAATATTGTTCGCAAACCAGAACAAGAAAAATTACTGCGCGATATGGGTGCAAAATATATTGTTAACTCAAGCAGCGACACTTTTCTTGCTGACCTAACAGCTGCAATAATCGAAACCGGTGCAACTATAGCGTTCGACCCTATTGGTGGCGGCCAACTAACAAGTGACATTCTTAACTGTATGGAAGTTGCAGCTGCGCGCGATATGAAAGAGCACACAATTTACGGCTCTGATACATTTAAACAAGTGTACATTTATGGCGCACTAGACCGCGGCCCTATTACATTAAACCGTAACTTTGGCTTTGCTTGGGCTGTAAACGGGTTCTTGTTATTTAATGCCTTAGGTAAATTAGGCACAGATACAGTAATGAAAATGCGCAAACGCGTTGCTGATGAAATCACCACTACATTTGCGAGCAACTACACGCACGAAGTGTCATTAGCTGAGGTATTACATTTACAATCAATCGCGGCTTATTCTAAACAAGCAACAGGCGAAAAGTACTTAATTAAACCTCAAGCTTAATTAAATATTCTTCGTTAAAAATATAAAAGCAGATGCTAATTAGGTATCTGCTTTTTATTTGGTCGTTGTAAAAGCTAGCTCGGAGTATTTACTTTAGCAAATCAATTACATTCGTGGATTTCTATGACTTTTTAGTAAATAGCACTTATTAAATTGGCTAATCGCTAATGTTCATTCTTATTCTCTGTTTTGTAGACATCCCTAATAAATTAAAGACTTCTGCTGTTAATAATCAGTAGGTTTTCATTTATCGGTGTTGCTATTTTTTTTGGTGATGACTTTAATCCAAACGTTAAACTACATTCAAATTTGAGTTCTATCTCTTGTTCTAGAGCTGACCAGGTAATAAGTAATACCGAAGTATCATCAACTAAGTCTCTATCAGCCAAACATACATCAGGTTCATTGATGAAGCTTTGCTGCTGCGCCTCATCTAACTCCATCCAAAAGCCATCTGTTGCTAAAGCAAAAATATTATCAATTGAAAAGTCTAATTCAAACGTTTCAGGTTCAAATTTACGCCTTAAGTTTAAACTCTTAGTTAATATATGGCGTTCAGGAACTGAGCTTATCGAACTTTCAAAATCGTTACCCAATGGGTTCGCCCCAGTATGAACAGGTGATAACCATTGAATACTTTTATTGTTGAATAAACCTAACCGACAATCACCTGCACAGAAGCCATAAATTTTATTGGAGCTACCATTACGGTACAGTGATAAAAAGCTGGCAATACCTATTTTCAATTCTTTTTTAGTTGCGCTGAAAGCCTGTTGGATAATTTGATTACGCTTCTCTGCGTCTTCAAAATAATCCTCTAATTGAGGTTTATCTTGTGCTATTTTTTCTGAAAAAAGCTTAACACTGTTTATAAGTAAGCCTTGGAGGCAAGCATAGAAATGTTCGCTAAACCTTTTAGCTAGGTTTGTTGTAGCGATTGATGAGGTAGATATATCAATTACAAATACCCAAGTACCGAAGTCAGTATTTATTATCGAAAAATAATCTTTGTTTTCTGCTCGTTCGAATCCTTGTTGAGTCCGGTGTATCAGTTTTAGTGAAGAAGGGTCAGCCATACACAATACAGCCTTCGATACGCTCAAAGATCAACTGCTCTCTGTCTAAACTATTCCTAGCAGTTCCCTGAACTGCATACTCAAAATTACCATCTTCCATTAAACTATTAAGCTGTTCGCTAATATAATTTTTCAAGTCTTCTGAGGCTGATAAAATATCATTAACTATTGATGCTCTACCATCGAAAATATTAAGTAAATCTTCAATATCATGACTTGAAAGAGCATCACCCTTCCCTCTTCCTAAATAGGCTTCGAGCTTTGTGGCTACAAAATATTCTGGCGTTATTAATTTAATGGTTAATGCATCATTCAGCACGTAGTCTTCGGCGGTTGCTACTGCGTCTTTATACCATATGTTAGTAAAACCAAGCGCTTTCTCATCAACTGGCATAAAATCAACTTTAAGGTTATCAAGTATCATGCGGCACATAACATCCTCGCCCATGTCAATAGAAAACCCTTTCACTTTAAGTTGTTCCTGCAAATCAGTCCAAGCTGCATACCCCATGATATCAACAATCAAATCAACATCGTCGGTATACCTTATTTGCTCTTTAGTAAACTCATCAGTGACCAATAGCCCTGTGGTGCAACCCCCAACAAATACCATTGATCTTATTAAGTCATCTCCAAGTGCAGTAGCAACTTTTATTAACATCTCTTTTTGAAGGTTGATTGTATTCATTTGGCTACCTTAAATATGCTATTGAGCATTTCTAGTGCTAAATTTCGTTCTCGTGGATGGCCTATTCTTATCGCATCAACTAACGCTAGCATCGCGTACAACTGGGCATCTTGCTGTACTGCTAAAAATACTTTAGGGTGTAATGGCTCAATTAACATGCCTTTAGTATTACCCCTTGGATTTGACCATACAGGCTGAAGCTCTCCAGACGTCATTAACTTACCTCTGAGAACAGGGGCAGCTATCGACGTAGCGATCCCTCTGCCAATCACCCCCTCTTTTGCAGGAAAAACGTATCGAATACCATAGGCAATAAACTCCAACAAAGCCTTAGTATTTGTTTTAGGTACTTGAAGTTTGCGATCTACTTTTGCAAGTCCTACGGAATACATCCGATTAAGGCTAAGACTAATCTGAGATTTACTTATCCCAGTTAAACCTTCTAAGTTTCTTAAGGAAAATCGGCTTTCAATTTGATCCATTTCGGTAAAAGTAGGTTTTAACCCCTTTTCATCCCAATCCTCCCAAGTACCATCCACTTGAATAATGTCCGAATCACCATCTTTCCCATCAAGCCCCACATGCAGCGAAATCAATTTTAGTAATAATAAAACATCTTGACTTTTCATCTACCCTCCAAGTAACGCGTCCCGAGTCCTAGGACTCGGGACAAGTATCTCTTTAGGTATTTAAATAGTCAACAGTAAAAATTGAATAAGTGTATATTTGCTAATTAAAATTTTCGTGCTCGATTCACTTACCTAATCTATCGCTATCGCCTCATTTTATATAAAGCTCTTTCTGAAGAATAATAAGGCAACAAAGGGGTAAACTTTAACTGGTATCGTAATCATTGATCGTTGGGTTATCGCTCATAGCTGCCGTAAATTAACTTGCGGGCTCAACTAAAGCTATTTGTACTTTTAAAAATAAATCATAAAGCATTTATATTATTTCTGGACGTGTGAGATTATCTTACAGAGGTTTGAACACGTAATTCCAGCCCTAGAACAAAAAGATCCTCTTTGATCAAACCACTCAATAATTGTACTAATTAATGCAATTAGTCATAAATCTGTAACCTTGATCCGCGATAATCTCTATCCGATAAATGAATAGACTCAAGAAGACTAAGTAAGATGAGTACACCCTTAGTGCAACTAACATTTGCACTGCAATCATTTGATGATTCTATGTCTGCGGCGATGAGCCACGCTATGGAATATGAAAAGCTATCGCTAAAAGCCAATGCTGCGCATAACATTACGCTGCAGTGTGTGTTGCCTGATGGCGCAAATGAGAGCGATGTTATTTCACTAAGTGCAACGCAGCCCAGTGCACGTGGGGCGCAGTATTTTACTGAAAAAACGCTGAGCAATGCGGACCTTGAATCTGGTACTGTAAACCTAACTTTAAGTAACATTACACAAAGCCAGTGTTTTGTAGTGCAAATGATGCTGCACGGAAAAAATACGACCTTAAAAGAAAGCCAGCAACTCGATGTGTACATTAAAGCATTTGAGCAAGGCTATATTCCTGAGCAAATAAAAACTGAACATACCAAGTCACAGGGCGTTCGTAGCTACTTTGCGAGTATGGGGTCTACGTTTTTATCGCTGTTTTAGTGCTAACTGCACCTAAATTACGCGATGCGACAAGTTATTAATCTGCAAAACTTACTTTACCCATAGTAACTCCAGCGATACCCTGCGCGGTGTTACTTAGGTGTTGCTGCTCTCCTGCTAGGCATTCGTTTGCTAAAATAGCAAATAACACAGCCTCTTTTGCATCGGGATTTATACCTAAATCGTCGGTATTTTTAAAAGCCTTAATACGTGGGCAAAGCGCTGTAAGTTGCGCCATTAGTAATGGATTATGAATACCCCCACCACTTGCATACACCACACAATTTTGTTCGCGCTCTGCACACTCGTTTAATGCATTTGCTATAACGGTTGCAGTAAAGGTATTTAAGGTGGCCATTACATCTTCGTGGCTTAAGTGCTGTGTATTTGTAAGCTGCTGTGCGGCGTTTAAATACGCTAAGTTAAATACCTCTGGCCCTGTGGTTTTAGGCATTGGGAGTTTAAAAAATGCGTTATTACATAATGCATTTAATAATGGTGTATTTACCTTGCCTGCTTTTGCTATTTTTGCGCCATCGTCATAATGCATATCTTTAAAATGTTGCTGTACGTACGCATCCATAATGGTATTACCGGGGCCAATGTCGGAGCTAAATACGCCGTTTGCATCACCATTTTTGGGTAAAAACGTTAAGTTAGCTATGCCGCCCATATTTAGCAAAATCCGACTCTCAACAGCGCTCGAAAAATACAAATAATCGCCATACACAGCAAGTGGTGCACCCTCGCCTCCTGCGGCTATGTGTTTTTGCCTAAAGTCACCAATGGTAGTAATACCCGTAGTAACGGCTATTTGGTCGCTATCGCCAATTTGTAAGGTGCCATTAGTAAAGCTTTTGTGATTATGCTGCGACTGCGGGCAGTGGTAAATGGTTTGCCCGTGGCTTGCTATTACATCAATACTTGCAGGGTTTATATTCCACTTAGCTAAGCACTGGTTAACCATATCGCCATGGAGTTTACCTACCCACGGGTGCAGTAAAGTAACAAGCTCTAAATCGCATTCTCGTTTAGCAAATACCTGCTTTATTTTAGTTTTATAATCGTCGTTGTAATCAACAGTAGTAAAATTTAAAACCTCAATGTGTGTATTTAAGCCCGCGCCCGTTACTTTACACAGTGCAACATCAAGCCCGTCCAACGAGGTACCGCTCATTAAACCAATAATTAAACGGCTAGGTTTTTGGGCGCTGTTATAAAGCGCTTTAATGTGAAGGTGCATAATGGCATCTAAAATAGGTGTAATATTTTGCTTATATTAGAGGACTTTAAAACAAAGTAATAGCCGTAAACCGTTTAATTTAGGTTCTGATTGTTTAATGTTAAAATGATTGTTAAGTTAGTGTGCATACTAAAAATTTATGAAAAAATATGATCACCCTCAGAGAGTTTAAAGCCCAAGACGCGCCTTTTATTATTAACACCTTAAATGATGAACAGGTAACGCGTTATTTATCGTCAAAAATTCCGTTTCCGTATACACAAGCAGATGCTGATTGGTGGATAAACCAAGGCTCAAAAAACGGCGTAATTGATGCAACGGTTAAGGCCATTGTTGTAAATGGGCAATTTGCGGGCTGTATTGGTATAACTCCCGGCGAATTTGAATACAGCCACAGTGGCGAAATTGGTTATTGGCTTAATAAAGCCTATTGGGGGCAAGGTATTATTACTCGCGCTATTGAACTTATATGCGAAGAAGCGTTTGCAAACTCACACTTAAACAGAATTTTTGGCGCTGTGTTTGCTGGTAATACCGGCTCTATGAAAGCACTTATTAAAAGTGGCTTTGAGCAAGAGGCTGTGCTTAAACAGGCCATTTATAAAAATGGTCAATTTTACAACAACCATATATTTAGCAAGCTCAAAGCAGACTAATTACTCTAATTAAATTTGCGCAAAGGTTGAATTATCAACCACCCGCCCAAAACTCCTTTATTAAGGTACGCATTGTACATATTCATACTGCTTAGCCGCGCATTATTGTTTAGCTGATCACGATTTTTAAAGCGTAAACATTCGGTAAGTAGTTTATTTATATTAATAGGAGATCTTTTATGTCTACGACTAGTCGCCAACTTACTCTTGAATCACGCCCTAATGGCGCTCCAACAGATGAAAACTTTAAATTAAAAACGGTAGAGCTTCCTGCATTAAAAGACGGCGAAGTTTTACTACGTACTATTTACCTATCACTAGACCCGTATATGCGTGGTCGTATGAGTGATGCTAAGTCGTACGCTGACCCAGTTAATATTGGCGATGTAATGGTTGGCGCAACAGTGTGCCAAGTAGAAGAGTCTAAAAACGATAAATTTAGGATCGGTGAATGGGTACTTGCCTACACAGGTTGGCAAGACTACGCCATTACCGACGGTGAAGGCTTAATGCAGTTAGGTAAAGAGCCTGCAAACCCTTCATACGCATTAGGTATTATGGGTATGCCTGGCTTTACTGCTTACATGGGTTTACTTGATATTGGCCAGCCTAAAGAAGGCGAAACCGTAGTTGTTGCAGCAGCAACAGGCCCAGTAGGTGCAACGGTTGGGCAAATAGCTAAAATTAAAGGCTGTAAAGTAGTCGGTGTTGCTGGTGGTAGCGAAAAATGTGCACACGCCGTTGAAAAACTAGGGTTTGATGCCTGTATTGATCACAAAGCTGATGACTTTGCAGAGCAGTTAGAAAAAGCCTGTGATAAAGGCATTGATGTTTACTACGAAAATGTGGGCGGTAAAGTATTCGACGCCGTACTACCATTACTAAATACCGCAGCGCGCGTACCATTGTGTGGTTTAGTATCGCAATATAACGCTACTAGCTTGCCAGAAGGCCCAGACCGTTTAGGTATGCTAATGGGTCAATTGCTTACTAAGCGTATTAAAATGCAAGGCTTTATCATTTTTGATGATTACGGCGACCGTTACGACGAGTTTGCACAAGACATGCAAAAATGGCTACAAGACGGAAAAATTCAATACCGTGAGCACATGGTAGAAGGCATCGAAAATACAGTAGACGCGTTCAACGATATGATATGCGGTAAAAACTTTGGTAAAACTGTGGTTAAAATTAATAAGCCACTTTAATTTTATACGGCTTGTAAGGCAAAGNAAGCCACAAAAGGACTGACATGATCAAACTACACCATTTAAATAAATCACGTTCTAAACGCGTAATTTGGCTTTTAGAAGAGCTAAATGTTGACTACGAAATTGTGGCTTATCAGCGTAATAAAGACACCTTCCTAGCTCCTGACGAACTAAAGCATATTCATCAACTTGGTAAGTCACCGGTAATTGAAGACGGCGGTTTAATTATTGCTGAATCAGGCGCTATTACAGACTACCTTATTACCAAATACGGTAACGGTAAATTTGCTCCAAAAGTAGATACCGCTGAATATGTTGACTACCAGCAATGGCTGCACTTTGCAGAAAGCTCAGCAATTTTACCGCTTTTACTTAAAATGTTTGTACTAAAAGACGGCGCTAAAACGCAGTTTTTAGAAGGCTATGCTGACGCTGAAACAGCTAAAGTAATTAGCTACTTTAACGACCGCCTTGAAGGTAAACGTTATTTAGTGGGCGATACCCTAACGGGCGCTGACTTTATGATGTCGTTTATTGTTGAAATAGTTAAAAACTCAGGTCAATTAGCGCACTTTAAAAACCTCGTTAAATACGACGAGCAATTACAAAGTCATGAGAAGTTTCATACAGCTAATGAGCTAGAAGCAAAGTACGACTAACTACTTTTATATAATATTTTTATATAACACTAAGGGGCATTTAGCCCCTTTTTTAATGCCTGAAAAACACTCCTCATTAAAGTTACGCTTGTAAACTAAATTAACAAATAATCCCTTATTGCTAATAAAACTTTAATTAATAAGGCATAATGCTGCTATTGTTTTAGAATAATCACTAATAATACAAGCTGCTCTTGCGCGTATTGACTCACACTTGGGATCAACCATGACCATAAACATGCGTTTAACGACCGGCTTTGGCGTAATTTTATCAATGATGCTTATTTTAACCATTATTGGCATTTCGCGCGTTAGCCTCATTAATAATAACATTACCCACATGACCGACGTAAATTCGGTAAAGCAACGTTACGCAATTAACTTTAGAGGCAGCGTACACGACAGAGCAATAGCCGTGCGCGATGTAGTGCTAATTACCGATCAAAGCAGTTTAAGCTCCGTGTTAAAGAGCATAAAAGAGCTAAACGCATTTTACCAAACGTCAAGCCGGTCTATGGCCGAGCTAATGGGTAATATGAATAATGAAGAACGCGCTTTAATTAATAAAATAAATCAAATAGAGCAGCGCACTCAACCTTTCATTCAAGGTGTTATAAACGCTAAAAATGCAGGAAACCTAAACGAAGCTGAGCGCATTTTATTGACCGATGCACGCCCTGCGTTTACCCAGTGGCTAAATGTTATAAACCAATTTATAAACCTGCAAGAGCAAGCAAATCAAACCACCACTATCGATACTCTAGATATTGCCAGTTCATTTAAAATTTGGATGATTTCGCTCACCTCACTTGCCTTTTTAATAGGCATAAGCGTTGCGTATGTTATTAGCCAACTGATCAGAAATTCAGTAGGTGGCGAACCACAAGAAGCCGCTGAAGTAATTGCCCTTATTGCCCAAGGCGACTTAAGAGGTGATGTACAGTCGTGTTGCCCAAATAGCATGATGGCTTCTGTAGGGGTGATGCAATCTAAATTAAAAACCATTGTAGATAGCATTATTAACTCATCTGAAGAGCTTTCTACTCACTCTGCAAGCGTAGCGTCTGGCTCGCAGCAAGCACTTAGTGCCGCTGACGCACAAGTAACTTATACAAACTCGGCAGTAAGCAGCCTAGAAGAAATGAGCCGTAGTATCCATGCTGTAGCCGACTCAGTTAGGCAAACAGAAGATAACTCAAAAATAACCGCGCAATTATCGCAGCAAGGTAGTATTGCAGTGCAAAAAGTAGCGGCCGAAATTGAGCAAATCTCAGTAACCGTAAAAGCCACAGTTACCCAAGTAAACGTGCTGCAAGAACATGTAAAACACATTGGCGATATTTTAAGTGTGATCCGCAGTATTTCTGATCAAACAAACTTGCTTGCACTAAATGCAGCAATAGAAGCTGCAAGAGCAGGCGAAACAGGCCGAGGGTTTGCTGTTGTTGCTGACGAAGTAAGGCAACTTGCCCAGCGTACTGGTGATGCAACTGGCGATATCGAAAAGATGATTTTGCAAGTACAAGAAAACACGCAAGCGTCGGTAACAGCTATGGAAACCACAGTACCACAAGTAGAAAATGGCCTAACACTTACTCACGAAGCAAACGAGCTACTGCATCAAATACAGCAACAAGCTAATGACTCATTAAGTAACGTGCTTGAAATTGTTGAATCAACATCAAACCAAGTAGCCACTGTGGCGCAAATTAGTACCGGCGTAGAAGAAATTGCCAGTATGTCCAAAGAAACCAGCATGTCGCTTAACAGTAACGCACAAGAAGCTGTTGCATTAGCTGACCTTTCAAACACACTTAAAAAGTATATTAGCTACTTTAAAGTTTAATTTTTATAGTAAGCAATAAACAAAGGGGCTTTTAAGCCCCTTTGTTGTTTATGTACATTTATAATAGCGGACTATATACCCGCTAAATCGCGCTCGGTAATACACTCACCCGACGCCATTTCAAACTCGCGGCAAACTAATGGGCGGTTTTCGTAAATGGAGCACATAAGCGTATTGCGGTCGAGTGCTTGGCACCAACCGTCGTCAGCGCGTTTCATTACTTCGCTGCCCCATTTATCGTATTCTATATAGTTGAAAGGCACGCCGGTGTCGGTTACTATGCGCACTTCTAATTGGCAACAACAGGCTTGGCAGTTAGCACACGTAACGGGCTCTGGGGTAGTAGCAATATTTTCAACGGGAATAACAATATGAGGCATAGTGGCTTACTTTTTTGAATAAGCCACTAGGATACAGTAACTAATTTAACGCGCTAGTAGTTTTGCTTTAATATCGCTGTAACGCATTTGCTCGCACAGCGCAAAACCACTCAGTTGGCGCACTTTATTACGCGCAAATAACGGCACACTCATCCCCGCTAAAAAGCGGCATTGGGTTTCAATCCCCACATTATGATTACCCTTGCCTGCCATATGCGCTAAAAACTCATCTACCTTTTGATAAATAAGTTGCTCGTCAATATATGCAGGCTCTATAGAGTACTCAAGCTTAACCGCATGCCCTCTACACACACTACAATGCCCACATTGCTCAGGTGCATTTTGATCGTCAAAATAGCGCGCTAAGTTATAGCTTAAGCAACTTTGTAGCTCAAAAAAGCGTACCAGTGCAGCAATACGTTTAATTTCGGCTTGTTCTTTATCGGTAAAATAGTCGTGAAGTTGCTGGGCAAGTTCAGGGTTATTTATAACCTCTCCATGCACTTTGTATACTTGGGTAATACGTTTGGTTTCGAGCGTTATTAGGTTTTTTTCGGCTAGGTAATCAAGGGCTGCCACTACGCGTTTTCGATCAACCTGCGCGGCTTGCGTAAGGGAGTCAAAATTTAGCGTGCCCCATATTTTTTTAAAATCGGTATGGCTAAATATTTGTGTTAAAAATGCTTGGCGTTGCTCATCAAAATGACCAAGTAGCTCGTTTTTATCAACCAAAAATTTATATTTAAAATCGGCGTAGTAAGCATATTGCGGCGTTATAGCGCCTTGTATTTCAAGCTGTACAAGTAAGGTTTTAAGTGCCAGTTGCCTAATATTACTTTCGCTTGAAAGGCTATATTCTTGCATTTCCCATTGCTGGTGGCTTTGGCGAATATCGTTAATTACATATTCAATACCGCTAAGCTCTGGCGTGTCGCCATATACAAAGTTTTCTACCGTATTTAGGCCGTCTAGGTTAGCAAGCGTGTAACAATTTGATGGATCGCCATCGCGTCCTGCTCGGCCAATTTCTTGGCTGTAGTTTTCTATCGATTTTGGTAAATCGTAATGTATAACAAAGCGAATATCCGATTTATCAACGCCCATACCAAAGGCTATGGTTGCCACTACGACGTTAATTTTACCGCCCATAAAGTCATCTTGAATTTGCCAGCGTAGCGTATCTTCAAGCCCCGCATGATACGCCACCGCGTGCACACCTTGAGCACTTAGCACATTAGCAACTTGCTCAGCGCTTTGCTGTAGCGTTACATACACAATACCTGGGCCACTTTGCGCACGCACTATGTTGGTAAGCTCGGTGTTTTTATCGGCGGTTTTAACGCTCAACACACTTAAATCTAAATTAGCGCGGTAAAAGCCCGTTTGCACAATGCACTCAGGCGCAATAGCAAAGCGCTCTGCCATATCGCGTTTTACTTTTTTAGTGGCCGTTGCTGTAAGTAACAACACTAAAGGAATATTAAGCTCTTCGCGGTAACGCGGCAGTTTAAGGTAGTCGGGTCTAAAGTTATGGCCCCATTCTGATATACAGTGCGCTTCGTCTACCACTAACATCGAAAGCGCCACTTGGCTTATAAACTCTCTAAAACGCTCGTTTTTAAAGCGCTCAACCGACACCATTAATACTTTAATTTTACCGTTTCGCACATCATTCATTACGGTGCTGCTTTGCATTTGATCTTGGCTCGAATCAAGGCTGGCAGCATAAATACCTTTGCTATTTAAAAAGCTAATTTGATCTTTCATCAATGCAAGCAAAGGCGAAACCACTAAGGTTAAATTTGGTAAATGCAACGCAGTTAATTGATAGCACAACGATTTACCCGAGCCGGTCGGAAATATAGCCAACGACGATTGACCATTTAAAAGCTGCTCTATAGTTTGTTGTTGCCCTGTTCTAAATTGGCTAAAACCAAAGTGCTGCTCAAGTGATTGAATTAGTGGCGTGGTCATAAATGTCCTTTTGATGGCTAAACAATAGTCATGCTTATAAAAATGCAGTGTAGATGAAATATTTGCATGTATACCCAAACCATCTCAAGATGAGAGTTTCAGTTGGAGTTAAAAGCGATTTAGGCAAGGCATTGATTGCAAATAATAGTGGTTCTATTGTTAAAATCAATAACGCAGTATAAATCGCTTTTAAACCAACCCATTGGGCGTTTCACAGGCACTTACTCTCATCGTTGTTACTTCTTAAAAGGGGGCTGCCATTCTTGCAAAGTAACGCCTTGATATTAAGCCCCTGTGAAACGCTGAATTCTGCATATTGAGACGGTTTGGGTATAAGTATACAACAAATAACATTATTTATTGCTGACATCGGTTTTATTTAGGCGCAAACTAGGCACCCATAAAATGAGTAGTAACTACTTGTTGCCAAAATAATTTATTGATACCCAAGTCACCTTAAAAAACTAATAAAAAATACAGATCACTTGGGTATATTATTTTTAAGGGCAACGTTATGAGTATTACAATACCTAAAATCGTCGTTATTGGCGGTGGTGCTGGCGGATTAGAACTTGCAACCCAACTGGGGCATAAGCTAGGGAAAAAAAAACAAGCAGATATACTGTTAATAGACAAAAACCGTACCCACATATGGAAGCCGTTACTGCACGAAGTAGCGACAGGCTCTATTGACCCTGATTTAGATGGCGTTGTGTATTCAGCCCATGCCGCAAAACATCATTATCGTTTTCAACTTGGTACTTTTTGCAACATAGACCAAAGCAATAAAACAATTACCCTCTCCCCATTAAACGACGAGTTAGGCCACACTATTTTACCTGGCCGTACAGTTCGTTACGATCACCTTGTTATTGCCATTGGCAGCGTAAGTAACGACTTTAATACCCCTGGTATAAAAGAGCATTGCTACTTTTTAGATTCAAGCCAACAAGCAGAGCGCTTTCAACACTCATTACTAGATAGCTTTACGCGCCTTCACCAAGACGACAACCAACAGCAATCACTTAATATTGCCATTGTAGGCGGCGGTGCTACGGGTGTTGAACTCTCAGCTGAGCTTTACCATGTGTCTGAGCTATTAAAGCTTTATGGTTTAACAAATATGTCGTCTAAGCGTTTACACATTCATTTAATTGAAGCTGGCCCGCGTATTTTACCTGCATTACCTGAGCGTATTGCCGTAAGTGCCAAGCGTGAGCTATTAAAGCTTGGCGTAAACGTGCGCGAACAAACGCAAGTGAAAGAAGGCACTGCGCAAGGCTTTATCACCAAAGATGAAGAACATATTGATGCCGATATAATGGTGTGGGCGGCAGGCGTAAAAGCACCTGATTTTATTAAAGACTTAGGTGTTTTTGAGCTTACTCGTAGCAATCAAATTCAAGTAAATGAGTTTTTACAAAGCACCGTTGACGAAAGCATTTTTGTATTAGGCGATTGCTGCGCATTTACCCAAGCCGACGGCAAGCAAGTACCACCACGCGCACAATCGGCGCATCAAATGGCGTTATGCGTCGAAAAAAATCTCATAGCAACATTAAAGCAGCAACCACTACGCGGCTTTAAATACAGCGACCATGGCTCGTTGGTTAACTTATCGAGCTACAGCACCGTGGGTAACTTAATGGGTAACCTAACCAGCAATACCTTTTTTATTGAAGGTAAAATTGCCCGCTTTATGTATATATCTTTATACCGTATGCACCAACGCGCCATACATGGCAGCGCAAAAACCTTTGCATTATGGATAAGCGAAAAAGTACTGCGTGTAGTGCGCCCAAAAATGAAATTGCACTAATCTATATATACTAAATTAAAGACAGTGAGCGTTATCACTGTCTTTAATTTTTAACATTGTCTGTGTAGAGTATTTAAAACAACTAAGGGAATTGGGTTATGACGGGTAAAACGCTAATTTTTAACTTTGACGGCACAGGAAACGAGCCCCGTGACGCAGAACAATTTAGCTCAGATCATTTTAAAGAAGACTCTAATATTACCAACATTCTAAAACTACATTTGCTGCTTGGCGGTAAATTAGAAGACTCCCCCATTACTCCTTTTGCTAACCAACTCAGTTTTTATTATCAAGGTATTGGCACTAAAGGCAGCCGCCTTAAACGCATTTTAAACCAAACCCTTGCACCTCGTGGTGACGACGTAGCCAGTATTTTAAATCAAGCGTTAAGCGACTTTAAAGCTCACTACCTAATAGGCGATACCATACTGCTAACGGGCTTTAGCCGAGGCGCTGCGCTTGCCAGACGTTTTGCTAAATGTTTAGAACCCTTAATAAGCAACAACGTGTATGTATGTGTGTTTGATACCGTCGCCTCTATTGGTTTATCTAAAGTAAGTAAAGCTACACGCGGCGCAGAACACGTTATTTTTGAAAACCACACCATTGCCAACAACATTACTCACGCGCTGCACTGCGTAGCCCTTGACGAAAAACGCCGCGCCTTTGAACCCACACTCATGAACCATCAAAACAATATTACCGAGCTATGGTTTGCAGGTGCGCATTCAGACATTGGCGGCGGTTACTACCGCGATGGCCTAGCCGATATTAGCTTGCGCTATGCACTTGAGTGGTTAATAGAACAACCACTTGATATATCGTTACTCACTAGCCACGATATAGATTACGAAACCCTACTCCCCGATAGCAACTTAGTAGCACAAGATGACGTAACCGTAACGCCCGATCCGCTCGCATTAAGTCATCAACAAAATTACTTTTGGTTTAACCCGTTTTTTAAATTAGTAGATAGGCAGTGCTATGTATTAATTAATGACGAAGCCAGCAACCTTGAGCCTTTGGTGCACTTCAGCGTAGCCGAACGAATTAATAAGCTAACCAGTTATCGCCCAGAATCGCTTAAAAAACTGCATTACAAAATTAGCTATAACGACAACACCACGCTTAGTTTTATTGGTTTAAGCCAACATATAGAACTGGCTAATCAAAACATGAGTGTGCTGAGCATTAACCAAAGCCAAGATGTAATGGTATTTGCCTCTGAGCAATACAACGCAACCGGCCTCATGCTAGAGCAAGGCGCTACGTACCGCTTTACCCCATACCCAAATCAATACTGGTTTGACGATGGCATAAAGTGCACGCCATTAGGCTGGAACCGCGATAACGTACAACTTGGCGTAAAAGAAATCCCAATGGCTGTGCTTGAACCATTTAGACGATTTCCTCGCGCACAATGGTTTTCACTCATTGGTGCTATTAATAAAAACGACGACCACCTTTTTGAAATAGCCAACGGCGCCGATATTAAAATAGATAAATCAGGCGAGTTTTGTCCATTTGCAAACGACCTAAGCCGCTTTTATGGCGCTAATGCAGGTAAAATAAAAGTGAAAGTAACGCGGCTGGGATAAGAGGTTGCACAGTATTTAAAATTGTAGGCGTGAGTTTATCTCGCGCTTTGGCTTTATAAAAACACCATGCGAGGTATAAAACCTCACCTACAATAATTCAAACACCACAATCAACAAAACCGTAGGTGCGATTTTACATCGCGCTTTGTTCTTTAGTAACGGCTCATAACTCCCAATCAACGCTACAAAGCCCGCCTAAACAACAGTAGGCGCCCAGCTTGCTCGCGCGAAAAGCGAAGCTTTTAAATGGTAGGTGCGATTTTACATCGCGCTTTGGCTTTATAAAAACACCCGCGAGGTATAAAACCTCACCTGTAACAATTTAAAACACCTATTCGCCTCACGTAATGAGTCGAATAATATGAGTAATTGCCTCATTGGGCAATTTTATAACGTGTACTACGCCCACCTGCGGCGGTTTTTGTTAAAAACCCAAGCGTTTGCAAGTCCGATAAATGGCGTGTTGCGGTTGCACGGCTAACCTTAGCCACCTTTTGATACTGACTCGCACTAATACCCTGTTCAAATTGGCCATCAAGTAACTTATTAAGCACTTTTACTTGCTGCTCACCTAACTTTGTTTGATCTTTACTTGCCCAGTAATTGGTTTTAAAAATTGTTTGCTCAATATTATTAAGCGTATGGTGTATCGCATTATTAAGCGTACGTAAAAACCACTTAATCCATTTTGTAATACAAAGCTCTCCACGTTGAGTGGCTTCAAGCACTTCGTAGTAGCTTTTTCTGTCTTCTAAAATAGCCACCGACATAGCGTAAAACCGAATTGACTCAGCATGTTCTTGCGCTAATGCCAGGTCGGTTATAAGCCGTGTAATACGCCCATTACCATCCTCAAGTGGATGTATTGTTACAAACCATAAATGTGCGATAGCTGCCCGAATAAAAGGGTCTATTTGAGGATCGTTTTGCGTTTTGTTAAACCAGTTAAAAAATAGCGACAGCTCTTTATTTACTCGCTCTTTAGGAGGCGCCGTAAAATGTAATACCGGTTTATCTAAGCGCCCCGATACCACTTGCATTGGCTCGTCAGCACGCAATTGCCCGCCCTCAATTTTAGTAAATAAGCTTTGCTCACCTGCAAACAATAAGCGATGCCAATTAAGCAATCGCTCTAAATTAAGCGGTGAGTCTGTGTTATTTATTGCATCAAGCATAATCTCTGCAAGATTATCGCTTTGCACTGTTGTTGGGTAAGGTTGCTCATTAATATTGAGCTTTTTAGCAAGCGAAGAGCGAACCGAAAATGCATTGAGCTTTTCGCCCTCAATCGCACTGGAGTGAATAATATTTGCAAGTAAAGTATCAAGGGCCTGCTGCTTTTGTTGAGCACTTTGCGCGCCCATACGCCCTACTAATAAACCTTGATTATATGAAAGCTCCCTTAGTAAAGGAGCAAGCGCCGCAGCATCCCACGTAAAGTTTGGCCAGTTTTGCTGTTGCCATATCCACATAGTCTTTAGTCCTAAAGTTAATTAGCTTCAGTCTATGTTATTTATTTGCCTCATGCAATGAGGCGAATAGAAGAGTTAATTGCCTCATTACTTTTAAGCGTTAAACAGAACAATAATTCATTTTTCAATGGTAAAAACAATCCATTTATAAGCGAGGTATAAAACCTCACCTACATCATTGCAAACACCACTCTCAACAAAAGCGTAGGTGCGATTTTATATCGCGCTTTGGCTTTTAAATAAGGCCAAGCTCAACACCTGTAGGCGCCCAGCTTGCTCGCGCGAAAAGCGTAGCTTTTAAATTGTAAGCCGGAATTTATCTCGCGCTTTTAATTTTAATTTGTAAATATCGCGTTGATGCTGGCAACCAAAATATGAATTACTTACTCAAAATGCGTGTATTTATTTTCTAAAATTTAAATAAATGCATCCATATTTGGTAGTTGTATTATTTGCTCACTCAGCTTATTTGCAGTTTTATTAATTATTTTTATGCACAAATCAATGTGTGCTAATTCAGCAGTAGACAAGTTATTTTTAACAGCAGAAACTTTAGCCGTATCAATTGCAGCTAATACAGAGTCAACAGTTTGACTCATAAGTAGTTGCATCCGTGGTAGTGAAATAGCAAATTCATCAGCAAAATCAGCTAACATGTAAGCTGTAATCTCATTAGTAAAATTGCCTGCACTTTGCGAATTATGCTCACCCACTGACATAGCATAACACCTTGATATTTTGGGCTGTAGATAGCCCATATCACGGTCAATGCTTCCCTGCTCAATAATAGCCTCTATATTTACCAAGTCGTAAAACGGCGTAAGCTCTAAACCATTTTTACCAACAAAAAAACTAATGTTTTTGCCATGAGCATCGTAATTACGTACTAAAATATTAAATGTCATCCAACGAATAAGCTGAGCCTCATACGCTTGTACATTCGTTGTTTTAACATTAAATAGTTTTGCAAAAGAAACGCCATCTCGAATATAAATACCATCCCCATCATCACCATGCTGACGCTCATATTTATAAGAAGGAGGTAAATTAGTGGCTTGGCAACCATCAATAATATGACGACGTAATACACGGTTTTGATCTTGTGTAACGCGCCTATCAAAGCGATCTATTACAAATACTCTTACATCTGCATAAGTGCGCAACTCAACATGGGGAACATTGAGCCCCGACTCTTTTGCCAAAAGCATGGTAAAAAGTTCATTTACTGCAATGAAAGGAGCGGTACCTGTTTCAAATTTAAAAATTTTATTAGAACATAGCTCCCCTTCACCAAATCCTAATTTACTATCGATTTCGAGTAGGTTTAGTTTGTCTTGAACGCCAGCAACAGAGAGCCGAGTTCGGCCATCCCAATGAGTAATTGACTCGCCAACTTGTACAAAGCGTTTAAGTTTTTGGCTTAGCTCGTCACTAGGGTCTGTTGTTCTTTCAAGGTTAAATTTGCAGCAGCCTGTTTGGTATTTAGGCAAGGCAGAGCCTATGCAGTGTGGTATTCCCCATAAATGGGCGATAACGTAGCATTAATGCCAAACAGGCGCTGCCCAAAGGGTTCTTCCTAGGAGCTATTTACTCTTTGTTGCTCGGTTTTTACTTAGCCCACTAGGTTGCAAATCTCGCGCCGCGATTAAATAGCTCCTAGTTTGGACAAATTTTAATCCGCAAAGATCAACAGACCCTAGTTACTTCACGAAAAGATGTTTGCTTTAAAGCACTGTTACTTGCTCTAAACGACAAAGCGCCTGACGTTTCCTCGCCAATTACTTTAATCAAACCAAACGTATTATTTTTAGAGATAGTAGTACTACTTATAATCTCATCAAGACCTTTGCCCTCGGGTAATAAGTTTTGTAAATAATTACGCACATCACGTGAGTCAAAATCACCATTGAGCGGTAAGTGTGGTGAAATAGCAAACCCCTTATTAATCCACTCAGGCTCATAGGTAAATGTAATTTCATTTTCAGAGCCTATATCAAGGGCTATCGCACCTATCTTCTGCGTATGCCCAATAAATACATCCAAGCTGTTTTTTTTAATACCACTGCTCATCGCTCACCTCTTCGTTGTTATTGTGGTGCGACTCGTCATCACTGACAAGGCTAAACGACAACCCCAAGTATTCCATCACTTTGAGTACATTAAAAAACTGCACATTCACATCACCTTTTTCTATTTTTATCAGCGTAGGCTTTGAAATATTAAGTGCTTGCGATACATCAACCAGCGTAAGCTTCATGCCTGTTCGCTTTGAAGTAATCGCTTTAGCGAGTCGCACCGACGAAAACGGCTTTGATAGATCAGGCATTTCAGTGCGTTTAACAACTCTTCCAAGTGTTTTTTTTGCTGGTAATTCACTCATTAAAGGTCAACTATAGTTTACTTATACAATTTATTTTAGGGTAGCCAATCCAAAAGTCAAATATAACTTACTTTTAAGTTTGAACGTATATTTACTACCCATAAGTAAACCTTAACTTACTTATAGGCAGTAAAATAAAACCCAACTCCATAAGTAAAATATAGGTTACTTATGGAAAGTTAATGACATTTTGAGCTTAATAGCCAAGCTAAACACCTGTAGGCGCCCAGCTTGCTCGCGCGAAAAGCGTAGCTTTTAAACTTTTACCTCATTTAAAATATATGCGCTTTTAAAGGCTTTTTTAACCGCTGAGAATATTCACGATTAAGATTAGGAAATTGCTTATACATCATCGTTTTTAATTGCTTTTCAGATAGCTTATTACAGAGGGATTCTTGCTCAGCAAGCATTATATTCTTAAGTAACACTCTCCCTGCTTGAGTATCCATTAAAAAGTAAATTGCAGCCCAACTGCTTGCATACAACTTACTGATGTCACCTTTTTTCCATGAGTCATCCAAACCCACTAACGAATCAATCAAAAATACACTTTTAGTAATATTGTTATTTTTCGTCCATGAACTATTCGACTCAACACTAGGGCGTGTTGACCTTTGTGGATTGAAATTTGTTCAATCTAGGGGCGATTTAATCGCGGCGCGAGGTTTGTAACCTAGTGGGCTAAGTAAAAACCGAGCAACAAAGAGTTAATCGTCCCTAGAAAGAACCCAAAGGGCAGCGCATGTTTGGCATTTATGCTGCGTTATCGCCTATTTATGGGGAATAACCACACTACATAGGCTCTGCCTTGCCTAAAAACCAAACATACAGCTGCAAAATCAATCACGAAAGGTCAACACGCCCTAGCTGTTTGCATATTATTTTTAGTAAGCTCAAAGTATTCAGCAAACCCCTCATTAAACCATCTAGAGGTGTAACCTAAAACTGCTTTATTAATGGCGTGCACTGCCTCATGTACCGCAGTTCGCATTGCACTGTGTGCATTATCATAATGAATAAAAGCAGAATTACTCGCGTGAAAATACATACCCGCAGTGTTTGTAGAGTCACCACCGCGTTGCTTAATTGCTGCCTCATAAGCACGACGCGTAGGCAATACCGTTAAATTAAGCTTTACCTTTTTAAGTGCATGCACGCCAATAATCTGCCCGTATACTTTAAATACAGTATTAAGTTTTATACGTAACTCTTGGTTAAATGACGAAGGTAAATTAGGCGTATTTAAAGTTAGGTCAAAGTAATCTAACGGTTCAATAAAACCAGTATCGTAAGTTGCTACTGCAAAATCCGGTTTTTTATCACTAAAATGCGGCACACCGTCACTGTCTGTCCACGTAAATATATCGCCATTACGTTTATATTTAACCTTACCCAACGACACATCCACGCAGCGCGTATTGTTAGCTTGCAATAAGTGATTATCGGCAGGTACTGATACACTTTGTAAAGTAGCCGTGCTTATATTTTTGAGCTGTTTAGTTGCTAAAGGTTCAGTAGTTACCTGCGACGATAAACTACTATAAATTCGTTTAACCTCGCCTATAGGATCGTGATAATTAAATACCCGCCCAGTAAAATGATTAGCAATGAGCGCCGATGCAATTAGCAGCACAAAAAATACAAACACCACGCGCAATTTTGTTTTAAACATCTTTATGGGCGCCCTTGCCACTGTGCTTCAAACAACTCTTTTTGCTTACCCCTATATTCGCTACACCATACAAAGTCGGCCGAATTCATCCCTTTCTTACGGCAACGTTTGGGCAATTTATAAAATTTTGACCAAGCATCAAGCTTAGCGGCATCTTTATAGCTATCGCTGTGCAAAGACATGTTTGATACTTTTTGATTGAGTAACCAATTGCTATTAGGCGTACGGGTTGGGGTAGAAGAAGTAGCCTGATAAGCACTACCACTCTTTTTAGGCTTACTGCAGTGATTAGCAAGTAAGGTAAATAGCGTTTTATCGCGCGCAGTTAAACGCTCACCTTCTTTATTACTGTAGCCACTTCTAAATTGAGACCGAATAGCTTCGCGCTGCTTTTTAATGCTATCGCATTGAGCTTGTGTGTAAGCCTCACCAGCTTGAGGAAAAGTTGTAAATACGCTAATAAATACCAGTAAAATCCATTTAATCATTATTCATTCCCTGAATTAAAACTTTAAAATAGTGTACCTATAAATGTGAAAAAACACATCAACATTACTAATCCAAAAAGCAAAATTAAAGCTATGGGTTGAGTTCACCTTGTGTCTTGGTTTTTATAAAACACCTGCAAAGTATAAAACCTCACCTACAATAATTAAACCACCACACTCAACAAAACCGTAGGTAGGATTTTACATCGCGCTTTCTCTTTAGTAACTAGCTCATTCCCCCAATCAACAAGCAAAGCTCACCTAAACACCTGTAGGCGCTCAGCTTGCTCGCGCGAAAAGCGTAGCTTTTAAAATAATTTACAAATATCGCGTTGGCGATGGCAACCAAAGAAAGACAAGCGCCGGTCTCTCTTTGGAATCACACGGCACCCCTCAAGTTCACTTACCCTTAAACAAATAATTAATATGAACGTAAACGCGATGAACGCACATCCATGTGCAAGCATCGCTTTCCTCGAATCCATGAATTACTCATTAATTATGTGTTTGCAGGTGAAGTTGAAGGGGATAATTTCTTAGCATCATCATTTGATTACTCTCTCGGCTAATACTTAACTCACACGTTTGTACTTAATTACTAGTAACTTAGTCGATTAATACTTGTAGCTGTACCGCATTTAAGTAAACTAACTACTCGCAAACAGGGAGTGGTTTTAATGCAGCAAATTGGTATTTACGAGCAGTTAATTACGCAAGTAATTAAGCAAAACTTAAATCGTGATCAATTTTATGTGGGTGAGCGCCAGCTTGAAACGGCCGAAGCCGCAACATGGCTTTCACGCTTTTTAAGTAAGCTTGTTGAGCATGCAATAAATGCCATTCCCAACTCGAACGAGCGCCTACAAGAACAGATTAGCCTAGCTAACAGCCTTGTACTTTGGCTTAAAGATCATATTCGCGATGACGAGCTAATTAACGAAAATCTTATCGACAGCCAAGGCCGAATACTTACCGCGCTATTTAATACCCAAAACCCTATTGCGGCCAACCTCAAAGATTACTCAAGCGATATATTCCCACTCACAGGCCTTACGCAAAGCGAGTTATTTAGCGGTGCTAATGCAGGTATATCGCTCGAAACCGAGCTAAAGCGCGAGATTAAATCGTCCGACACTATTTACTGGCTTGTCTCATTTATAAAATGGACGGGGCTGCGCATTTTTAAAAATGAGCTTGAAGCGTTTACTAAAAGCGGTAATAAACTCAAAGTTATTACTACTTCGTACATGGGCGCAACGGATGCTAAAGCCGTTGAGTTTTTAGCAAACCTACCAAATACCGAAGTAAAGCTAAGTTATAACAATCAGCAAGAACGCCTACATGCTAAATCCTACTTATTTATGCGCAATACGGGTTTTCATACAGGATATATTGGCTCGTCTAACTTATCGCATTCGGCGCTTACCAGCGGCCTTGAATGGAACTTAAAAATTACCGCACAAGAAATCCCGCATATAATAGCTAAAACCAAAAGTACGTTTGAAACCTACTGGGAATCAAAAGACTTCGAGCTATTTACAGGCGCTGTTGAGTGTAAAGAAAAGCTCATTAATTCACTTAACGAGCAACGCGGTGTTGGGCAATCAAGCAGCCAGTTTTATTTTGATATAACACCAAAAACGCATCAGCTCGCTATTTTAGAAAAACTAAGTGCTGAGCGCAGCGTACATAAGCGTTTTAAAAACTTAGTAGTTGCCGCAACCGGCACAGGTAAAACAATAATATCGGCGTTCGACTTTAAAACTGTTTACGATAAAAACCCAAACGCACACTTTTTGTTTGTAGCCCACCGCGAAGAAATACTAAAACAAGCGCAAAGCGCTTACCGTGGCGTGCTTAAAAATAACGACTTTGGCGAGCTGTGGGTAGGTAACTACAAACCACAACGCTATAACCAATTATTTGCATCCATCCAAACGCTTAATAGCCAAATTGAATCGCTTAATTTAACGCATGATTACTACGACTACATAGTAATAGACGAAGTACACCACGTAAGCGCTGCTAGTTATCGCGCAATATTAAACCACTTTACGCCCGCAATATTACTTGGCTTAACCGCTACACCAGAGCGACAAGATGGTGCAAATATACTCGATGATTTTTGCGGGGTAATAGCCGCTGAAATTCGCTTACCAGAGGCAATAAATCAACGCCATTTATGCCCATTTCAATACTTTGGATTGGATGACGACACCGACCTAAGCCAAATGACATGGCGTGGTGGCCGTTACGATATAAGTGAGCTAAGTAACCTTTATACAGGGGAGAACAGCCGCGCTAACAAAATTATATCGAGCCTTGCTGATATCGTAACCAATGTTCAAACCATTAAAGCACTCGCGTTTTGCGTAAGCCAAAAACACGCTGAATTTATGGCTAAAAAGTTTAACTTAGCAGATATAAACGCCGATGTACTCACCAGCAAAAACACCAATGAGCGTGCAGCCAAACAACAAGCACTGCGCCAAGGCGAAATACAAATACTTTGCGTGGTTGATATTTTCAACGAAGGTGTCGATATTCCAGAAGTCGATACTTTACTGTTTTTACGCCCAACTGAAAGCCTAACGCTGTTTTTGCAGCAACTAGGCCGTGGTTTGCGTTTACCCGACAACAGCCAAAAGCAATGCTGTACCGTGCTTGACTTTGTAGGTAATGCTCGCCCAGAATACGACTTTGCCAGTAAATTTCGCGCACTCATTGGTAAAAGCAACCAACCGATAAAAACCGAGATTGAAAACAACTTCCCGCATTTACCGCTGGGTTGCCGTATTGAGCTACAAAAGCATACTCAACAAACAATATTAAAAAATATTCAGCAAGCTATAAACTCTAAACGCCGTTTACAGCAACTTATAAATAGCTATTCGCAACACACTAATGACGCGCTTACGCTAAGCAATTTTTTACGTATAAACCCGCAAGTTACTCTTGAAGATATTTACAAACCAAAAGACAAAAAGATCGGCGGCTGGCATTGGCTAAAAGGCGATGAAATTCCAGTAGAACAAACCGATATTTATGCCGCGTATTACCGCGCAATCAACACCCAATTACTCGGCTGCGACTCGCTCAGTTACTTGTGCTTTTTACGTGATTTATGTAATAACAACTTTAGCTTTATGCCAACAGCACAAAACCAACAGTACGCGCTTATGGCGCATTACAATTTTTGGGATGGCACTGGTAAAAGCTTGGGATTTAAAACGCTTGAACAAAGCTTACAAGCACTTAAACACAAAGAGCTACAGCACGAACTTGCTCAAGTAATTACGCTATTAATAAACCGCATACACCAGCAAGAAAGCGATTTAGCATGCCTATCTAATCACGCAATAAAATTACACAGCCGCTACACACGCCAACAAATACTCGCAGCATTTAGGGCGCACTCGTTTAATAAAAAATCGACCGCTCGCGAAGGCGTTTTAGAATTAAAAAATCAAAACCTAGAGCTGTTATTTGTAACGCTGAATAAATGCGAAAAAACCTACTCGCCCACAACGCTGTATCACGACTACGCAATCAGCCCTACTTTGTTCCATTGGCAAACGCAAAACAGCGCCCGCCCAGAACACGGCCGTGGCCTTAGTTATATTCAGCACCAAAAAACAGGCAAAACCATCCTGTTATTTGTGCGCGAACAAGGCAAAGATGAAAACGGCAGAACTATGGGATTTGTAAACTACGGCGAGGTTAAATACCAACACCACAACGGTAGCCAGCCAATGAATATAACGTGGGAGTTAACCAACCCCATGCCAAGTGAAATGTGGCATGAGGCTGGGAAGTTAGCGGTTGGATGATAAATAAAGCAGACAAAAAATGACTGCTATATTTTAAGTGTGAACATCACTCAATATCGGTTAAAAGTTTTGGGGTACCAAATTGCTTTAGCGAGCCACCCGCCTGCTCAATAACTTTCAACCAAAACAATTTAAGTGAATTAAGGTCTGCTTGAGAAGAATATGCTCGCCCACCGTTTGCGTAGCCGCCACCTATAACAAATACATCTACTTGAGCTAGCGCAGTTGGAGAAACAACTGCTGAATACTTTGCAAATTCATCATCCGCATTAATGGCTCTAATACTGCCTGAAGCATAAAAACTAGAAATATCAGAATTTTCCAACATATCAGATACAAGAATCATTATTCTACGTTGAGTATTATTTTTAATATAAATAGCTGAAGATACATCCAGTATTGATCCCACAAGCTCAGTTTTAGGATAACTTTGATCGCTATCGTGGAATGAAGCTTTCAGTTTTTCATGAACCAGATCAATAGCTTTATTGCTTTGCATCTCCATACATTTATCAAATTTCCCTAATTTTATACGGTTCATTGCATTGCGCTGTTCCTCCTTGAGAGGCTGGTCAAATTCTCCTTCAAATGCAATGTCGGTATAGTGACCTTGTGCATTTGCTGAAAAGGAAACTATTCGAATGCGATCACCAGGACCTAAAAGTTGCTGCACTTGTTTATGGACACTTTTTTTAAGATTTGTATCTAAATTCACTGTCTGATCGACTAAAACAACAACATCTCTAATTGAGGTAGCTGGTTTTAATTCAGTCATATCAGCGTAAGTATAACAAGAAATAATGTCATCTCTATCCGTCTCAGCAAAGGCTAAAGAGCTAGTCATTACTGCTAGCAACATCAATTGCTTAATCATAATTTACCTTCTGCTTTTAATTTTTCAAGAACACGAGCTCTCTGCTCTTCTGGAGTTTCTTGTTTCTTAGCCTGTGCTTCGGCAAGAATCTGCTTTTCTAGTTCTTCATCACTTAACGATTGCTCTTTTGTTTCGGTAAGAATCTGGCTCTCAATCTCTTCATCTGTAGGTTGTTCAATCCGAGAATTAGAGCTCACAGCTTTAAATTCATCCGCCGTAACTTGGCTAGCAGACTTAGAAATAATATCTGAGTGCTCACGCTCTCTCTCAAGCATAGTTTGTGTTTGTCGATTTCGACTTGATAAAGACTGTTCTGACTCTTGCTCTACATACCTAAGGAAAGTTCGGTCAGATGCCTTCTTAAGTAAATCTGATACACTGCTATTCATAGTGCTATCTATAAGCACTTTGGCCATACGAGATTGCAAGTCTCCAAGTGTTTTTTGAGCACGTTGTGATATTCTCTTGCTCTTTGCATCCATTGCAGCTTCATATTGATTTTTTGTGTTGAACTTGTGTGTATTCTTCCAAGCCGACTTTGAATGTTTACCTACAAAACCAAACTTAAAAGAAACCCAAGTAGCGAATGCTTGTAAAACAATAAATAAAATAGCAAGCATACCAAATGTAGCCCAGCTACCTTCTTTTGTTGCCTGACAGATCTCACTTTCACCTTTTCCTACAGCTTCTGCTGAAACTTTCTGAGACTCAAGCGGAGGTGGTGGTGTTGAACTATATAGGTCATCCAAGCTTGTTAAAGCTGCATTTGATGTTGCTGAACTAGGTTGGCACATTGCATCTTGTGTTTGTGCAACTTCGAGTGTTTTAACTCGAACAAAAGTAATGATGATACCTATAGCAATAATTGCGACTAAAGCACCTATTGTAAATGTATGTTTCTTCCTTGGAGAATTAACATCTAACCGATTAAGCCGTTGCTTATATTTTGGTCCATTTTCATCAGTAAAATTGTCAATTTCGTAGTCAAAATCGATATCATCTAAAGTTCTAGGTCTACTTTCTGTATCATCAACTTGCCAGTTATTACGTATACGACCAAGAATGCCGTTACGATAAAGCTCATGACCCATCATATGAGTCAAAAATGCAAGAATAACTGCAAAAGCAATTGCCACAATCCAAGTCATTGTAACTCGTGTATTTTCAGATGCGCTTAAGTCAATGAAACCAGCCATTGTGTAGCTAAAACCCCAAGCTTCTAAAACGAGAACTGCAAACAAGCCAAGCATCAATAATGTACCTAAGGGCTTCCTCCCTGATTCACCTACAATTGATAAATATTTTTTACTAGATTCGTAATAATCTCCATCTTTATGAATTTGAGAGTACAATTCACCATAGTCTTGACAGACAACTGTTTCTGAATGAAACCAGCGTCCGGCAGTATCTGGGTTTTTAGCCAGTGAACGTAATTTACTAAATAAAAAGTTATGATATTTAAATCCTTTCCACCACAAACTAACAGCATCCCAGTTGGTGTATGCAATGTACGCAAAAATAGAAAGCGTAGCAGCGATAACAATAAGAATATCGCGATAAGTTTGTAATACACTGAATAAGTCCATCGTTTTATCCTTTTACTAAATTCATGTTGAATGCTTTTGCCATTAATTCATTATTTTCTTGATAAATAACAGCACTAGCTTGTGTCTGAGTAGAACCATTGGTACTAAATACCACATCACTACAGCGCATTAGTGCATTATCATCCTGAGCAAACATACGAACTAAAACAGTTCCGTCTCCACGGTATGTTTCTACACTTACAGGGTATTTAAGATCAGCCTTAGTTGCGCTGCCATCATATTGTTTATAGAAACTGAAATATGGTTTATGCGTAGGGTTAAGATTATTCTTTTCTATACCGATAGGACCAAGTGTTATTGCTGTAGAACCAGCCATACCGTACCATGCAGTTCCAAAAAGATTACTAATACTGTCTGCAACTTTAGCTTTCTGAATAGGCCTTCCGTTATATGGTTTAAGTGAAGATTGAACAACTGGTGCCGCATAGGCACAACTTCCCATAAATTCGGAATCGTCAGCATTTGCAGCTGTAAAAAAAGTCATAAACGACTCTTCTTCTCTTTCACCCAAAGCTGTTATCACATAACTCTTATCAAACTCTTCAAGTTTAACTCCCTGTAACCCAAGGCTTGTAGAGTGCTGATTATTACTTACAGACACGGTGGGGGTAGGTAGTGATTTTTTAGTTTTAACTTTAACAGGAAGGTCATTTATTACATTTTCAATACGTGTTTTCTTTGCACTTGCAACTTGGATAACCTGCTCATCTGATACAGTATTCGCTTGAGCCGACTCGCCGGTTGTATCTATGAGCACGTCTATTATTTCAAAGCGACGATTTTTGCTTTTTCCTTCATTCGTTAAGTTACTCGCTACAGGTTGTGACTCGCCCACACCTTCAAAAAACAGACGGTTCTCATTTACGCCAGCATTTACAAGTTCATTAGCAATAAATTTTGCGCGCTTTTCTGATAAGCGTTGGTTAAACGCTGCAGACCCTGAACTGTCTGTATGCCCAACAACATATAGTTTTGAAGCTGGATCAAGTGATTTTACATAACCTTTGAGAAATTTTTGTAAGTTTGCAAGTTGTTCAGAATCTGTTATTTGGGCTTTTCCTGAGTCGAACATTGGCTTTTCGGTGGATAATGAAAGCTGAGACGCTATCACGTTTTCAGTGGCGTTTTCTGAAAAGCTAGCCCCATTAGCTTCGTTATTAGAGATACGCTCAAATTCTGGTTTTAATGAGCTTTCCTCTGCAAGTTTGGCTAACTCCTCTTCTCTTTTATCTAAATAGTAGCCTGCGCCACATCCAGCAATAAAACCTACCCCTGCGCCCATGACTGCTTTTTTTGGATCGCCTGTTACCAAAAAAGTACCTAACGCACCAACTACAGCCCCACCAACACACCCTATAGTTGTGTTAGATATATTATTTGTAGCAGCACAACCGCTTAGTACTAACGGAGCTGCAAGCACTAAGGCAGCAGTTCTATGGATTTTTTTACATTTCATTTTTTATTTTCCTTTTTGAAATGATTACTTTTAATTTATACAACGCAAAAATAAACTGCAATTTAAAGCTTTGCCTGGAAGCTGCGCACCTAAAAATGATCAAATTACTCTGGTACTATTTGTTTAAACCGTGCGAACGTTCGCATGTTTTCATCTGCAATCATTACTTCGTAATCTGGATTTTGAGCAATTAGCTCGTATTGCCCATTCGATAGTTTATTAACTTTGCGCAATAAGTACTGGTCATCTCCGCCTATATCATCTCGCTCTATCGCGACAATTTGGCCACGTAACGATCCGGCTTTATCGGATGTTATAAGCTCAAGTAGCAGTAAATCGCCATCGTAAATTGGGTTTTTACCACCGTTCATAGAGTTGCCCGATGCGCGTGCTAAAAAATGCACGTTTGGATCAAGCTTGCCCGCGCCAAATGGTGCGTCCATTAATTCCATATCGCTTTCATCCCCTGTTTTAAAATGTCCGCAGGCAATTTTAATATTGGGGAAGTACGGTAGTTTTAATGCGTTATCTTGCTCTTTTACTGTATCTGCAAGATCTTTAAACTCTAACTGAGTTACATTGTCAGCTTTTTGCTCTGTATTTTGTTTCGTGGTTGGCGTTTTAACTTTTAGTCGCTGGCTGTATTTAGCTAAGGTGTATTCAACCAGCTCTAACACGGCGCTGTTTAGTAATTCGCGTTTTTCTGCGGTTACGTCAAACATGGCTTTTACGGTGTCGTTTTGTAAGGTAAACCATTGAGTGCCGTCTTTATTTTTATTGGTGTAGGCTTTAATTGGATTTTTACGCCAGTAGCTTTGCCATGTTTGGGAATCTGCAGCTGCTTGCTGTTCTTTAATAGGTAAATCGTGTTGCTTTAAATTTGGATGGCGCGCGAGTACCTTTGCGCTCATGGCTGCAAGTTCTGCAACTGTTGGGGATTTAGCAAAGCCATTTAAAGCGACATAAGCTTCAAGCAAAATAGCTTTGAAGCATTTGGTCATACTGGTTGTTTGTATGCCTTTATGTAAAAAGTCGTAAAACGGCGCTAATTGCTCAGCACTTTGCTGTGCTTCGTCATCAATGTTTTGTGTTTTAGCAATTAGCTCAAACCAACTAGTATAGTTGCTGTTTATCTTTTTTATATCGCCGTAGTGGTAGTAAAACTCACTTAATGTGGGTAAATGCCCAAGTTGTTCAGCCAGTTGCATTATATCTTCTAACGCTGTGGTGCGTTGTGATTTAGCAAGTTGTTGCCAAAAGTCGGTAACTTTTAAATCAATATTTATAAAGCAGCCATCAGCAAGGTTTGGTTTTTTAAGCTTTTTAACTACACCAGTTGGCGTGGTTTCATGAAGTAGCGCATAAGGTTTATTTAAAAAGCTGTGGTGGTTACCAATAAAATCGAGCACCACTAAATGTGTTTTACCTTCGAGGGTGCGTAAACCCCGCCCTAATTGCTGTAAAAAGAGTATTTTAGAGTCGCTTGGGCGCAACATTAATATGGTATCAATGCTTGGTAAATCAGTCCCCTCGTTAAACAAATCAACGGTAAATAATACTTCAACTTGACGCTGTTCTAATTGTTTTAGTGCATCATTACGGCGTACTTTTGACTGGTTATGTACAGATAGCGCTTTTACACCCGCATTATTAAATGCAGCCGCCATATAATCAGCATGTTTAGTAGATATACAAAAACCTAATGTGCGCTGCTGTTTGTATTGCTGCCACTGTAAAAGTGCGTGGTCTGCCCGTTTTTCGGTTGCAAATTTGTTTTCAAGTGCTGTTGGATCAAATCGGCCATTACGCCACGGAATAGCTTGGTAGTTTACGTTTTCATCCCAAATACCGTAGTAATGAAATGGAACTAACGTTTTTTGGTCTATCCCCTGCGTTAAGTTACGCTCAAATACTAGGTTGTTGTCGCATAACCCTAAAATATCAGCTTGGTCGGTACGCTCTGGTGTAGCTGTTAAACCCAGTAAAAACTTGGGTTCAAAGTAGTTTAAAAGCTGGCGATATACGCGCGCACTTGCATGATGAAATTCGTCAACAATAATGTAATCAAATGCTGTTGGTGCAAACTGCTTTAAGTGATTACTTCGGCCAATGGTTTGAATAGAGGCAAATAAACACTCAGCGTTTTTGTCTCGCTGTTTACCGTTATAAAACCCAGTAGATAGAGTAAGTAATTCAGAAAAAGTACGCTGTGCTTGCAAAAGTATTTCTTCGCGATGCGCTACAAATAAAACGCGTTTAGCTTTGAATTGTTTTACATCAAATGCACTTAACCATGTTTTACCCATGCCCGTTGCTAATACCACTAAACCACGTTTAAAACCCTCTGTACGGGTTTGCGCTAGGGCATTAAGCGCTTCAATTTGAGCTGGCCTTGGTGTTTTAGCTTCATTCTTTTCAATAACTTGCTCAGCTGTATCAGCGTGGTTTACCGATACAAACTGCTGTGTTTTACGCCTAGTAATGTAGCTATTTATCCATTCATGGCTTAAATGGGTAACAAATTCGTGATTAAAAATATTTTCAAAAGCTGTGCGAATACTTAAAAACTGCTTTGCTGCTTGGCTTGTTTTTGGTTGTGTATAATCGTGTCTAAAATTCCACTCATGACCTTTGGTTAATGCGCTGGCACTAATATTACTTGAGCCAATAAAGGCACAGCCATCAGTAATCTCTTTTTGGTCGTTTGTTTTTATAAAAATATACGACTTCATATGAAAACTTTGATTACTGTGCGTTTGGTAAATACGCACATCGGCTCCACGATCTACTAATGCCATAAGTTCTCTCAACGCATTAGGGTGAGTAATATCAAGGTAGTCTGAGGTAAGTAGTTTGAGCGTTGCGCCGCTTTGTAAAGCTTCGCTTAGGGGGTCGAACAACAGTGCTAAGCCACTTGGCTGAATAAATGAAACTGTAATTTCAATCTCAGTGGCATTGTTTATGGCATGTACAAGGTTGGGTAATAACGGATCATTATCACCCGTAATAAGCTGTCGGTTATTATTCTGCAGGTGTTGATGTTCGCTAAAACTATTCACTTATAATTTCGCTTTGCTATGCGTTAACAAGGCATTTAACCATACTTCGCTTTCGCGCCCTGGGCGCTGATCAACACTTTGCCAGTGCTTCATTATGCTCAATTGCGTGTGCTGATTGATTAAATCACTTAATAATTGCTCGGTTAAATCGGTAAATTCACGACCATTATGCACACGTTCTGTATCGCCATATTTAAACGATATATACAAAACGCCATTCGGTTTAAGCGCATTTTGTAGGTTTAAAAACACCTGCGGTAACTCAGCCTTTGGAACGTGCAATAAACTAGCGCAGCACCAAATCCCGTCGTATTGATTTACACTATTTAGCTCTTGGAATGTTTTAACCGCCACAGGTTGCTGTAAGTAACTGCTTGCCAACTCTGCCAGCTCTGGGCTTGCATCAAACGCACTTACAGTGAAACCCTGCGCTTTAAAAAATGCGGCATCGCGCGCACTGCCACAACCGGCATCTAAAATACTCCCGCGTTGTGCAACGTGCGGTAAAAACTCAGCATAAAGCGCCGACATATCAACGTTAAGTGTTGAGTCGCTAAAAGCTTTGGCGTTTTGGTTGTAATAAGTAAGTGTGGTGTTTGACACGAGACTCACCGCTCCTTGGCTAATCGTTTAACAGCTAAGGCGCTGTTAATACTGCATTCATTATTTGTTTAATCTACAGGAACAAGCGCATTAAATATAGGCTTAATAAGTAGAAATTTTTAAATTAATACGCCGTTGTTATTAAGCACTGATGCTGAGTGATACATACGCAGTATAAAATTTAAAATGCAATACAAACGCCCTTATCTGTGTTCCTCTAGTGTGTTGTCAGATTCCAAGGGCGCTTGCAATCCTTAGTAACGAGATATTAAGCCGCCTCTCATTAAAAATCTCTGCTCTAAAACACCAACAAACAAATTACCAATAACTTTTAAATCATCACTTTTATTTGCAAACAAGCCAAATACCGCTAAAATAATCATTAACACCTTAATGACCGAGTAGGCACTCATTAATGAGATCGGAACAAGCTTTAAAAATGGCGCAGCGATTAGGGGATTTAATACGCCAGCACCGCACTTTGCATTACACGCAAAGCACCTTTGCAAAAATGATTGGTGTGTCGCGCTCTACTGTGCAAAAACTTGAGCAAGGCGAGACAGTTAAAAGCGATATTTTATTTGAAGCTTTAGTCGTGTTGCAATTACAAGGATCGCTCCTTGATGAAATTAATGAATTAGCCGCCGATGTAGGTGGCTACAATGCACGGCAACGTAAAACCAATAAAGCGCAGGTTATTAACGATGACTTCTGAATGTTATGTGTTTATTGACGGGTTTGAAATTTATTATTTCAAGTATGGCGCTTTACGAACACAAGCGACATTGATGCTGCACGCTTAACAAGCGTGATTTCTACTATTGAATAAAAAACTCAAAAAGCGGTTATGCACTTCAAAATTGAATCTGCGTTATGTTTAGCGCGATATAAATCACGCTAAACGTTTTTTGTTACTTTTTTCTTAGCCAAAAAAGACTCGCAGGCACCGAAATCCACGCCTGCTTACCTAACGAATCAAGGTAAACAGCTACTTCTTCTTTACTGCCTGGGCTGAAATATGACGGCTGTTGTTCTTTTAGTTTTTCTTGTCCGGTGAGTATTTTGCTAAAGTGTTTATTTTGCTGCTGGAGCATTTTTTTGTATTCGTTAGCGGGTTTTGAATCACCATGCATTACAAAAGCACTTAGCGCACGGCTTGCTGTTGTGTGTAGTTCTTGAAAATCAAAGTCGGCCAATAGCGCTTCTAACTTTTCCCATTGTTTATTAATAATTAGGCAGTTCATTAATAAAAAGCGGTTTGCTTGATTGTCGTTTGGGTTTAGCTTTAATAACTCTTCGAGTTCTGATTGCGCTTTTTGGGTATAACCATGCAGTGCGTGTATTTTTGCTCGATGCGCGCGAAGCATCATATAAGGTCGGGTTTCGTGCAAACCCCAAAAGTACCCGGTGTTGTCTTTAATAAACTGCTTTGTTATGAGCCCACTTTCCATTATTTCTAAAAGCATTTGCATTGGCTCAAGTGCTTTTAGCTCGGTATCGGCAAGTACTAGTTCAAGTAGTTCATCAAATTCATCTAATTCATTTGGCTCTTCGTCTAAAAAGTGGTTGTTAAATTCGGCTTCGTTTTCATCAAATACTGCTCGCTCGTTACTAAATCGAAGTTCAAAAATAGCGTCGGCCATAAAATAAACATAATTACGTTTATATTCTTGGGCGTTGTATTGGGCAAATTCACCAAACTCTTTTGCGGCGATTTTGGGGCTTGTAAATGCTTTTAACACTGTAGTAAAGCTGTTTATAGAACGTTTTTGCTCTGTATTGAGCATGCGTTTATTTATATTTTTAAGCGCCTGTAAAACCCCTTTACAGTAATTTGGTAGGGGCATATTCGGCTTTAGTGACTCACGGTAGTCTTGTTTAGATAGGCTGCATTTTGCTGGCATTTTTAATTCGTTTTGAATTATTTTATCCATGCTTTGGTTATACAGAGCCATTAAGCTTTCGAGGTATTTTAGCTCAGTCTCGTTTTGAATATTAAACTCTCCAAATAGATCTGGGTGCCACTCACTGGGAACAAGTAGTTGAGGTAATACACCTAATCCCATTAAGTAGCCTTGGATAAAGTAATAATCTGGTTTTTTAGTGCTTAATTCACTGAGTTTTATAACATCACTGCGTATTTTGGCTGGTGACATAACGTGCCCTGCTATGTATAAATTTATTATTAGTGTACCCATAGATAAAGCTACCAACAACGCTAGTTTAGTTGTTTTATCCTAAAAATGAATTTTTAACGGAATATTTACAAATTTAACAAGCCCGCGCCGCTAAAATACAAAAGCTGGTTTATACTGTTGTAATAATAAGCAAAAATAATAACTATGAGGCGCAATGAATAAATTAATTACTGTATTTTTATGTTTGCTGTTTACGGCTCCGTTTAATGTGTTTGCTTGTGAGAGAACCTTTAGCGTGGCATCGCACGATGCTTTTTGGCCACCTTATGTAATGGGTATTAACGGTAAACTGCAAGGCTCGGAGGTTGATGCGCTTAACATTATATTTGCTGACTCCCCTTTTTGTTTTGAAGTTAAGTTACTACCAAATTCTAAGCGGGCTTTTATTGAGCTTAAATACGGCCGTATTGATTTAGGATGGGCAGCAAGTTATACCGATAAACGCGCTAAATATGTGCACTTTAGTGATACCTACCGAACTGAAGTTATGCGTTTGTACGAAAATACAAACAATCAGCATAACGTTAAAAACCTCGAAGATATTTTTAAACAAGGCCTTACCGTGGGCGCTAACTTTGGAAGCTATTACGGCGAGGAATTTGAGCAATATAAAACTAAATATAAAAAGCAGATTGAATACACTAGTGCAACTAGTAAGCGCTTTGAAATGCTTAATAAACAACGTATTGATTTTGCTATTGAAGACGAGTTAGTGGGGGCTTATTTTGGCAAAAAAGGCTCAAATATAAAATTAGTAACCAATATTGAGTATGTAAACAAGGACGACATTTATTTAATGTTTAGCAAACAAACGGTGTCGGTTACTGAGCTTGCGGTAATTAATGAATATATAAACAAAAATAAAACAGCACTTAAAGCGTTGTTTGAACACTAATTTAAGGAGTGTAATGAAAACTTTATTTTTAGCATTTACTACACTGCTATTTACTCACTTTAATGCCCTTGCGTGTTCAAAAACATTAGTAATGGGCACTAACGAAACTAATTGGCCGCCTTACCTTGTTAAGCAAGGTGATACATTTTTAGGCGCAGAAGTGGATGCTGCAAACGCTATTTTTAAAGATTCAAAATTTTGTATTAAATGGACTTATTTTCCGAGTTTTTCACGTGTTCAAGCTGAGCTTAAAAATGGCCGAGTAGATATGACCTACGCGGCAAGTTATACAGAACAACGCGCTCAATATGCGCATTTTAGCTTGCCTTACCGCGACGAGGTTATGCGGCTTTATAAACATAAAGATACGCCTGATGTAACAAGCTTAGCTGAGCTTTTTAGTAAAAAGTTTACAGCTGGTATTAACCGTGGGAGCTTTTTTGGTAACGAGCTTGAACAGTTAAAAACTAAGTATCCAACACAGGTGGTGCTTACTGCTCAAGCAAATAATCGATTTAGTATGTTAGATAAAAAACGAATTGACTATGTTATTGAAGACTCTGCTGTTGCACAGTACTTTGTAAAAAAACATCCCTCAATTACGCAGGTAAAGTCTATTACACCGATTAACGTTAACAACGTACATTTTATGCTAAGTAAAGAGTCGCTAACTCTTGATGACGTGGCAACCGTTAATCAATTAATTACTAAAAATGCAGCCGCTATAAAGTTAATTTATCAACCTGTGCATTAAAGCATGGGTAATAACTTAGCTCTTTGACTGCAACACTTCTTTAATATTACTGTCGGTGGTGCTTACGCTCCCCTCTGTAAGTAAGCAACACCGCTCACGCTAAAAATAGTGGCTTAAAATCGAGAATTGCCGTTATTTTCGCTTGGTTATAAATTAGCTGCCTTTTATCTTTCATTCGTTGTGGCTGATCTGTATAATTCGCCAGCTAATTTACCCTATTGTCTGGTTCTTGTTTGTGGCGTTTTGCTGCAGCGTACTCCTGTCAGTACTAATCTAGGATTACCCTTTTTGATCTCCACCGCAAATATTACGATGCAGTTTGGCGCAGAGCCGTTGTTTGAAAACATTTCAGCTAAATTTGGTAACGGTAACCGTTACGGTTTAATTGGCGCTAACGGCTGCGGCAAGTCGACTTTCATGAAAATTTTAAGCGGTGCGCTTGTTCCAAGTGCGGGTAATGTATCTATTACTCCAGGGTTGAAATTAGGTAACCTAAGCCAAGACCAGTTTGCTTTTGAGCAATACAGCGTTGTAGACGCGGTAATTATGGGCGACGTGGAGCTTTGGAAAGTAAAGCAAGAGCGCGAACGTATTTACTCGTTACCAGAAATGAGCGAAGACGACGGTATGAAAGTAGCCGATCTTGAAAGCATATTTGCTGAAATGGACGGTTACACGGCAGAGAGCCGCGCTGAAGAAATTTTGCTTGAAGCGGGTATCGATAAAGAATTTCATTACGGGTTAATGGCAAACGTTGCTCCAGGTTGGAAACTACGTGTGCTTTTAGCACAAGCGTTATTTGCAAATCCTGACATTTTGCTACTGGATGAGCCTACCAATAACTTGGACATTCATACAATTACGTGGCTTGCTAACGAGCTTAACAAACGTAAATGTACGATGATTATTATTTCGCATGACCGTCACTTTTTAAACTCGGTATGTACACACATGGCCGACATTGATTACGGCGAGCTGCGTATTTACCCTGGTAACTACGAGAAATTTTTAGATGCTGCGGGCCTACAACGCGAGCAACTTTTAGCTGAAAACGCTAAAAAGAGCGCTGAGATTGACGAGCTACAAGACTTTGTTAACCGTTTTGGTGCTAACGCTTCTAAAGCTAAACAAGCAAGTTCGCGCGCTAAAAAAATGGATAAAATTAAGCTTGATGAAGTTAAATCTTCAAGCCGTATGAGCCCATCACTTTCGTTTGACGAAGGTAAAAAAATGTATCGTCAAGCGCTTGAAGTTAATAAGCTTGGCCATGGTTTTGATGGCGAAACATTATTTACTGGTGGCGACTTACTACTAGAAGCTGGCGCTAAGCTTGCTGTAATTGGCGAAAATGGTGTGGGTAAAACTACATTTTTACGCTGTTTAGTAGACGAGCTTAAAAGTAATGAAGGCGAAATTAAATGGTCTGAAAATGCGACCTTTGGTTATTGCCCGCAAGACAGCACTAAAGATTTTGAAAACGATTTAACGTTGTTTGATTGGATGTCGCAATGGCGTACAGCTAAGCACAACGATTTAATGGTTCGTGGCATGTTAGGCCGTTTGTTGTTTACAGCAGACGATTCAAACAAAAAAGCGCGTAACTGTTCTGGTGGTGAAAAAAACCGCCTGTTATTTGGTAAGTTAATGATGCAAGACGTTAATGTGCTTGTTATGGACGAACCAACTAACCACATGGATATGGAAGCCATTGAAGCGCTTAACAATGCGCTTAAAGACTTTGAAGGTACGCTTATTTTTGTAAGCCATGACCGCGAGTTTGTATCGTCATTAGCTACGCGTATCATTGATATTAAAGATAAAAAAGTAATCGACTTCCAAGGTACGTTTGACGAATACCTAGCAAGTTGTGAAGAGAAAAAAGCGTAAACTTTTTCTTATTGCTTATAAAGCGGTGCTAAATTTAGCGCCGTTTTTTTATGTGTGGTGAAAGTTAAATTTTTAGAGGCCATAACCCCTGTAGACGCGCAGCTTGCTGGCGTTTAAAAGCAACGCTTTTACAATAGGTGGTTGAGTAATTAGAAGCTGCGCTTCTCGCGTGAGCAAGCTCTACGCCTACAACAAAATTTAACACTGCGGTTTGATTTAACTTGTAGACGCGCAGCTTGCTAGCGTTTAAAAGCAACGCTTTTACAATAGGTGGTTGAGTAATTAGAAGCTGCGCTTCTCGCGTGAGCAAGCTCTACGCCTACCGTGAAACTTAACGCTGTGGTTTAATTTAACTTGTTGAACACCCTTTTTTATCTATATTTATAAAAACCAATAAATTAAAACCTTTATGTACTCCTCTAAAAAATTATTAGTTGGGCGCCACTCTTCTAAAAATAAATTTTACTCTGTAACAATATGCACAAAACAAAGAATTCCGTTATTTAAAAACTTTGAAAATGCATGTACTGCGACAAGAGGCTTGGTTTATATGCAAAATAAGGTGGATACAATTTGTTATACCTTAATGCCAGATCATCTTCATTGGTTATTTCAATTGAAAGATTTACCGCTTGCTGATGTTATGAAGCAGTATAAAAGCATTACCACTGTGAAAATAAATAAGCTCAATTGCTCTACAGGGCCAGTTTGGCAACAAAACTATTTTGAGCACCAGCTTAGAGCAGAAGATGATTTAATTAACCAAGCACGCTATATCATTTCAAACCCGTTACGCGCTGAGCTTGTAAATGATGTTGGTGAATATCCATTTTGGGATTGTGTTTATCTTTGTGATCATGAGTTAAGTAATTAGAAGCTTCACTTCTGACGTGAGCAAGCTCAACGTATACAGCATCGCAGAGCTAATTATTCACATTATTTTATTGGTAAATACTGCATACATCACTGCTTTAAATCTAGTCATATTCTCCTGTAAGTCTTTGTCACTTAATGCTAATGTTTATGGAGTGAGTTATTTAAAACTTTAATGGCTAAACCAAGAGGTAACTATGTCTAATTGGGTTGAAGCAACAGTAAAAAGCGTAACATGGTGGAGCGAAACGCTCTTTAGCTTAACCGTTAATGCTAATGTAGAGCCGTTTAAAGCAGGGCAATTTACAAAGCTTTCTATTATGGATGGCGACAAGCGTATTGCTCGGGCTTATTCATATGTGAATGCCCCTGAAAACCCCGATCTTGAATTTTACCTTATTAACGTTATTGACGGTTTGCTTTCTCCTCGTTTAGCTACATTACAACCTGGCGAAACCGTATTAATAGAACAACGCGCAACTGGCTTTTTTACCCTTGATGAAATACCACAAAGCGATCAGCTTTGGATGTTAGGTACTGGCACTGCCATAGGGCCTTTTTTATCAATATTGCAACAGCCCGATGTGTGGAAAAAATACAAAAGCATAAACTTAGTGCATGGTGTACGTTTTAATAACGATTTAAGCTATCAAGCACTTATTAACGAGTTATTAAGAGTGTACCCCGAGCAACTCAACTATATTCCTGTTGTAAGTAGAGAAGAGCCATTACAAGGCTTAAGTGGGCGGATTACTAACGCAATTGAGAGCAACGGCTTGTTTGAACATGTAAAATTAAACCCTGAGCCTAGTAATGCACAATTTATGATTTGCGGAAACCCACAAATGGTAAAAGACACCACCGCGCTACTTCTCGATAAAAACTTTACGCGTAACCGCCGCAAAGCACCCGGTAACATTACCGTAGAGCAGTACTGGTAAGCTACAGTGGTGGTATTAACTACCCGATAACGTTAAAATTTGCTATGTTGCACCCTTATGCCAATTTCATCAAAAATATGATCATTCTATCGCATTAAATAACTCACTAACTGCGTTAAAAATTATTCATATAGAACAACTATATGTCATAATTTTCGCCTTGTTATAGTGCTATTTTCTTAACGCTATAATAGATCGCTTATTTAATGTAATTGGTATTACACGTGTTTAGTGTTCATTTTAGGAAAGTTATGAAACCGTTATCTATTATTTTTGCCTCGTTAATTACCACCGTTGCGCTTATTACTTACGCCGCAGAACAAAGCGAGCCTGAGCAAAAAGAGAAGCAAGTTGAAGCTCAAGCAAACGCTGAAAAACCAAAAGTTGAAGATGAGCAATCAGTAACTCAAGTCAAAGCTGACGACAAAGTAAATACGCTTGAATACAAAGCACCTGAGCTTAAAAAGCCAACAATTGATGCGACTAAACCAGACGATTCAAAGGTATTGGGTAACGAGCAGATTAAACCGACTGAAAAGCCTAAAAATAAAATAGAAAAAGCAGTGGCTGTAGCCGAAGCTGAAAAAGCAGTTACGCAAGCAAAAGAAGCGCTGACAGTTAAGCAACAAACTAAAGCTAAGCAATCGCGCGAATCACTTGCGGTAGTAGAGCAGTTAGTTAAAGCGTATAACGCGCGTAACATTGAAGAGTTTCTGCGGGTATATGCCGAAGATGTTGAGTTTTATATTTTCCCTAATGAGCTATTATTTAAAGGTAAAGAAAAACTAATAGAACGTTATGGGCTAATGTTTAAAAAGTTAAAGTGTATTCACTCATCACCCATTAAGCGCATAGTGCACGGTGATATAGTGATTGATCACGAACTATCAGAAACCTGCTCAACTGACGAAAAGGTAGTTGATAAACGTTCAGAACTTATTTCGAGTTACCAAATTAAAGATGGAAAAATAGTACGCGTACTGTTTTTTAGATAAAGGCTTTATATGCAAATAAATGACGACAAAAAAATTCGCTTAATGTATCGCATCGAGCCCGGTTGCCTTGGCCCTAAGGGTGCTGAGCATGTTGAAGATTTTTGTCGTTTTGCAAATAAACATATTAAGTCACCATTTTATGGCCAATTTGTATTTTTACCTCGTTACGATAAAGCCATAGACGAGCGACAATATAGCGTTAACAGCCGTAATTTATCTCTTGTGCAGGCTCGAGCTTACTTAAAGCACTTTGATATTAATATTGAAGAATTTGAAGAGCAACTCGACGAGCTCCTCACTAAAGCGATTGATTTATACTTTAAGCGATAGCGTTTAATTGCTGTTGCTTAGGTATTCTTCCCCTCCACAATGCGTTTTTATTTATTTTAATTATTATTAAAAGTATAAGTAATTTCTTCCACAAAGATAAAGTAATCAGTAATAACTGAGAAAAACCAGATCGGCCAATATGTATCACTTACTCTAAAAGCGCAGTGCCTCTTAACCTCTTTGTGAATTAATTAGCTCTTTAAAAGCTTTTATTTGCACAATGAGAAGTAAAAGAGGAGTAAATGAGAAAAGCCAAAAACAAAAACCAGTATTTTTATGTTTTATCACTACTCTAAAAGCGCAGCGCTTCTAACCTCTTTGTGAATTAATTAGCCCTTTAAAAGCTTTTATTTGCACGATGAGAAGTAAAATGGGAGTAAATGAGAAAAGCCAAAAACAAAAACCAGTATTTTTATGTTTTATCATTACTCTAAAAGCGCAGCGCCTCTTAACCTATTTGTGAATTAATTAGCTCTTTAAAAGCTTTTATTTGCACAATGAGAAGTAAAAGAGGAGTAAATGAGAAAAGCTAAAAACAAAAACCAGTATATTTATGTTTTATCACTACTCTAAAAGCGCAGCGCCTCTTAACCTCTTTGTGAATTAATTAACTAAATATTTTAAAAGCCCTAAAAACAAAAAAAGCGGTGTTAATTTTAACACCGCTTAATGCGAAATATATTTAGCTATATACTTTAGTAAGCTTGGGTTACAACATAGGTTTTATAACATCAAACACAGCTTCTATATGGTCGTCTCTGTCGTTTAGTGCCGCTATGTAACGGTACTTTTTGCCGCCTGCGTTTTCGAATATTTCACGATTTTCGCCTTCTAGCTCTTCAAGTGTTTCTAGGCAGTCGGCGCTAAAAGCAGGACTGATAATGGCTACATCGGTAATACCCTCATCAGGCAGGGCTTCAAGCGTTGCGTCGGTGTAAGGCTTTAACCACTCGGCTTTACCAAATCGACTTTGAAAAGTACTAATTACTTTGTCTTTATCAAGGCCTAGTTTTTCTACAACTAAGCGCGTGGTTTGTAAACATAGGCAATGGTACGGATCGCCTCGCTCTAAAAATAGTTTAGGCATACCGTGATACGAAAAAACAATTTTTTGTGGCATACCATTCGCTTCTAAATCCTCACTAATACTATTAGCAAGTGACTCAATATAACGGGTGTTTTTATGATAGCCATTAATAAAGTGCAGCTCTGGCACCCAGCGCCATTTACGCAGTACGCTCGATACAGCATCGAACGTTGAACCCGTGGTTGGGCTAGAATATTGCGGGTACATTGGTAAAATAATAATACGCGTTAAGCCTTTATCACGAAGCTCCTCAAGGCCGGCCTCTATTGAGGGATTGCCATAGCGCATAGCCATTACGACTTCGGTATTGGTATAACCTTGCTCTTTTAATAAGGTATTTAGCTTTACGCTTTGTTGGCGAGTAATGTGAGTAAGCGGTGAGCCATTTTCGGTCCATATACTTTCGTATAATTTAGCTGAACGCTTAGGGCGCACACGCAAAATAATGCCATGTAAAATTATCATCCATACTAGGCGTGGTATTTCTACAATGCGTGGATCTGATAAAAACTCACGTAAGTATATACGAAGCGCAGCAGCTGTTGGTGCATCAGGGCTACCTAGGTTAGTAAGCAGTATTCCCGTTTTTTGGTTAAAACGCCCATCATGGGGATTGTCAGTAACCGCAGAAAATCGCGACACAGAGTGCTCCTTCAAGCAAATTCAATAATGTATTTTATGCACATTGTAACGAAAAAAACTGCCGTTTAGATCAATCATTTAGCAGTTTTAACCATAATTCTAAATGGGGCTGGTTTTTTAGATTCTAGTTGCTGCAGTTTTTCTATTGATTTACGGCTAAATACATGACCTTTAGGCAGCAACATTATACCCGAATGGCTGTGCAGAGCATGGCCGAGTATCATTTGCTCTTTGAGTTCATGGGCATTACAAATTAGTACTGATCCTGCTGAACTTTTTTGTTCGTGTAGTTTTGCATGGCTTGCTTCAAGCGCACGAACTATTTTAGGGTGGTAAAACGAACCACTATAAAGTTTTACACTTTCGAGTGCGTCCTCATGGCGCTGCTTTTCATCGCTTGCATTACTTTGTTCAAACGCATCCCAGTAATCGCGCGCTAACCCTAATACCATAGCCCCTATCGGTATGTCGTTTCCAGCAAGGCCTTTGGGCATTCCATTTCCGTTAAAACGTTCAAACTGATAATAAATAGCATCCGACAAATCGTGTAAATGTATTGCTGGCATTAGCATTAATTGTGCAGTACTTGGGTGAGTATAAAAGGTCTTACGTTGTTGCTCATTTAGCCGATTTAGCGGTTTTTTATAAAGTTCAGGATCCATAGCAAGTAAACCTATTTGTGCTAAATAACCCGCCATTGGGGCAAGATCGATGCTTTTTTGCGACAGGTTTAAGTAAAGCGCTATTTGTGTGCAGGTATTTGCAATATTTTGTGCTTTGTTGCCATCAAGGTAAGGATTTGCGTTAACAAAATTATATAGCAGCTCAACGGTTGATTTGTGCTCTTGTTTTTCGCGTTCGTTGGCGTCTTCAAGCTTTTTTAAAACTTGTTTGATTTGTAAGGTACGTTTTTCTACTCGTTGCTCTAACGTGTTGTTTAGCTCAAGTAGTTCTTGGTTTTGTGCCTTAACTTGTGTTTCTAATTTTTTGTTTTGCTTTTTTAGCGCAAATTTTTCTAGGCTATCTTTAATGCTTCGAAGTAATAAATCGTTTTGCCATGGTTTTTGAATATAACCATTTATTTGCCCTTGATTAACAGCCGCTAGGGTTGTTTGTATATCGGCGTAACCGGTTAATAAAATGCGTTGAGTGTCGGGTGCCAGCGCACGCGCTTTTTCTAAAAACTCGGCACCGTTCATTACCGGCATCCGCATGTCGCTAATAATTAAACCAAATTCATGATTTTTAAAAAGTGTTAGTGCGTTTTGCGGATTATCGCAAACAATAACCGTTAAGCCATTTACTTCAAGTAGTCGTGTTAACGTACGTAGTACTATTTCGTCATCATCAATACAAAGTACATCAACCTGATTCATGGGTGTGTTTGGTGTTACTTGAGTCATTGCGCCGCCTTTAAATTACTTCTGGCTAAATAATAGCTTAAAAAAACATCCGTGACCTGTTTATGCTTACCTTTTATATAGAGTAGGAGTCACCTAATGTGGTTATTATCTATAAGTAGATAAATGCTCACACTAAAGTTGCAAATTTGCATGTAGACGACTAAACGTTAAGTATAAAGTTATCTATATGGATGAAAGGAATGAATGGATCAGATGGTAATTTTGAACGTGCTTTTTTAAACGAACAAAAGCTGCGCTTGGCCGCAGAACAATTACTCAAAGATAAAAGCACCGTTTTAGTTGCCATAAATAATGAATTACAAAAAAAAGTAGCCGATTTAGAACACCAGCAAATGCTGTTTGTGCAAACCGAAAAAATGGCAACCTTAGGAACGCTTTGTGCAGGCGTAGCCCATGAAATAAATACCCCGCTTGCCTATGCAATGAGTAATATAGAAAGCTTACAAAATTCTACCCCTTTGCTCATCACGTTGCTAAAGCTTAACGAGCAATACTTAAACAACGAAATTAAAGAGAGCCGTTTTAAACACGAAATCGACATACTCAATTTACAGTATCCGTATGCGTGGCTTTATAACAATTTGCAGGGACAAGTTAACGACAGCGTTGAAGGGCTCAAACGAATAAAACAAATTGTGCATGACTTATTAAACTTTGCCCACCCCTCCTCCTCGCAAGATAAGCAACTAACCGATGTAACAACGGGTGCTAATAATGCTTTAAGGTTATTAAGTAACAAACTCAAACTATGCGAGATAAAAACGCGGTTTGAACCCCTACCACTTATTTGGTGCAATTTATCATCAATTAATCAAATTTTTGTAAATCTCTTAATGAATGCTTGGCAAGCATGCGAGCTTGATTTAGAAAAAGGCTGCATTATTGAGGTCAACATTTTTGAACTAGACACAAATATCTGTATTGAGGTAAAAGATAATGGCTGTGGAATGAGTGAAGACACAATAGCGCATATGTTTGACCCTTTTTATACAACAAAAGAAGTTGGAGAAGGTACCGGTATGGGTATGACACTTGTATACGCTATGGTGAGCGATCATGGCGGAAAAATAGAAGTTAACAGCACATTAGGGACAGGTACGACCATCCGCTGCCTATTACCTTTAAAAGCGTAAACTAACGAACAAAACCACAATGTAAATAAAAAGTTAATATATCTTTTTTTGAAGTTTAATGCCCTTGCAGCATGTATTTTAATCGATTAAACGTGGTTTTTTCTTATCTTGAAATTTATTTGCATACTTAGACCAAATATTTAGTTTTTTTCATTTCTTTTTGTTTGCATATGTTGCTAGGATGTTTGCAACAGGTTATGAGCACCATAACCACACACATATTATAAGAACACAAAAAAACAGGGTCGTCACTATGCCAACATACCGTTTAAACACACTTGCTGTAGCCGTTGCTTTCGCGTTTAGCGCACCAAGCATTGTTAACGCAGAAGAAGCACCAGTGCAAGCTGCTAAAAACATTGAGCAAATATCTGTATTAGGATCGCGTGTATCTAACCGTACTTCTACTGAGTCTTCTTCTCCTATTGATTTAATTGACGCAGATGATTTAACCAAAGGTGGCTTTACCGAGCTTGGCCAAAGCCTGCAAGCGACAGCGCCTTCATTTAACTTTTCGCGTACACAAGTATCTGACGGTTCTGATTTATTTAGACCCGCCACACTTCGTGGCTTACAGCCAGATCAAACTCTTGTATTAGTAAATGGTAAACGTCGTCATAACCAATCAATTTTTGGCCTTAACGGTACAGTAGGCGCAGGCGCTGCGGGTACCGATATGAATGCCATTCCGCTAACGGCCCTTAAAGGCGTTGAAGTATTACGCGATGGCGCAGCGGCGCAATATGGCTCTGATGCTATTGCAGGCGTAATTAACTTATCTCTTAATAACTCAACCGGTATTACAACGGGTTTTGTACAATACGGCGGCACAAGTGAAGGTGACGGCGACACTATTTCAGCAGGTTTAAACCGTGGTTTTGATATAGGCAGCGAAGGCGGCTTTATTAACCTATCGCTTGAGTACCGTGATGCCGATGGCACTAACCGCGCCGAGCGTGATACGGGGGGTTCGCTTAATGTTGAACCAGGTACGTTAAGTGAAGATGTACGCTGGGGCCAAGGTAACTCAGAAAGTGAATTTACATCGTTATTTTACAACATGGCATTACCAATGGGCGACGGCGAGCTTTACTCGTTTGGTGGCTACTCAGAGCGCACGGCGCTGGGTAATGGTTTTTACCGTAACTTTAACGAAGCCTCTAAAAACGTAATACAAGTATACAGCGATGGTTTTTTACCGCGCATATATAACGAAGCACAAGATATTTCAGTCGCGCTTGGTTTTAAAGGCGATATAAACACAGATTGGAATTACGATGTTTCGGCCGTTTATGGTGAAAACCAATACGACTTTACATCACGCAATACATTAAACGCTTCTTACGCGGCTGAGTATTTATTTAATAACCCAAGTGCAAGCGATGCCGATATTGCAGCAAATTCAGGCCCTAGTGGCGGTTACTCAGGTGGTTTTAGATTTGATCAAACAACGGTTAACCTTGATGTAAACGGTATTGTAGATATTGGCCGTGGTGAACCTTTATATGTAACAGTAGGCGCTGAATACCGTAAAGAAAACTACGAAATAGTACCTGGCGATGAAGCATCATACGCCTGTGGACTAGCAAATATGGATACCTCGTACCCATCAGTAAACGATCCGGACCAATTTGCACAGTGTGGTTTTCAGGCTTATAACGGCCTACGCCCTGAAGCGGCTAACGACAGCGACCGTAACAGCTACGCAGTTTATGTAGACGTAGAAACTATGATCACCGATGCATGGAACGTCAGTGGTGCGCTACGTTATGAAGATTTCTCAGATGCAGGGGATGATTTAATTGGTAAATTAGCAACACGTTATGAATTTTCAGATGACTTTGCTGTACGTGGTGCGGTATCCACTGGTTTTAGAGCACCATCACTTCAACAAAGTGGTTATACAGCCTTTACAACTAACTTAGGTTCAGACGGTACATTAACGCAGTCGTTCACGGCAAACACCGGTACAGCTTTCCCAAGTGCGTTAGGCGTAGATAGCTTAAAGCTTGAAACTTCAACAAACTACAGTGCTGGTTTTGTTTACGATGTAACAAGCGAGCTTTCGTTAACGGTTGATTTTTACCGCGTAGAAATTGAAGACCGTATTACTCTTGGCAGCTTACTTACGGCTGACGACGTATCGTTTAGCTCAGAAGCAGTTGCAGCGCTTCAAGCAACAGGAGCAGTGCAAGCTAACTACTTCTCAAACTCGGTTGATTCTACTACGCAAGGTGTTGATATTATTGCATCGTACCGCACTGAAGTTGAAGGCGGCAATTTAGGAGTAACCTTTGCGGGTAACCTAAACGATACTAAAATTGACGGCGTAAATGCTGAAGACGGTATTCCTGAAGCGGTTGCTTTTGATGATTTACAACGTAGCTTTTTTACCGACGGACAACCTAGTGAACGTGCAACGCTTACGTTTGACTACGAACGCGATGCCTACACATCAACCATTCGCTTTAACTACTTTGGCGAAACAGACGTAAAATACTTTGGTAACGACCATATTTCATTACCAGGTGAGCTTTCGCCTACGGGTTCATTTAAACCAACAAGTACGGTTGAGTCTGCTGTGTTAGTTGATTTAAATGTTAGCTACCAAATTAACGACATGTTTGCGCTTTCGGTAGGTGCCGATAACGTATTTGACGAAACGCCAGACGAGCTAGGCGACGACGAAGTACTTAACTTTATCACCAACGGTGCATTTAAATACCCTGTACGCGCATTACCATACGGTTTTGACGGCAGAACGTACTACGCAAAAGTAAGCTTTAGTTTTTAATTTATAAAGCAAACTAAAGTAATATTAAGCGCAGTTATTAACTGCGCTTTTTTTATGCTTTTTTATTATTAAAAAAGTACCTTTTGGGCATTAAAAATACTTGCGCGGTTGAAAATTAAGCCTACAATCGCCATCTCTAAAATAGGCCAACATAAAAGCCTCTTTATTATTTAACTTAAAATAACCATTAGTTGATAGGAAATATATGACTAAAAAATCTAAAGCAAAAACCGCAAGCAACAGCGCGGTAGATACAGGGCGAGGCGTTATAAACCACAATGCACTAGCAGCGTTGGTCACCTCTAAATTATTTAAACCACAAGTGGTTAAAGCTAAAAAAGGCAAAGGCTCGTTTAAACGCAGCAACAAACATTCAGGACAAGAGTCCTATTTAATCGCGGCTTAAATAGCACCGATCAAATAGGGCTTTTGAATATAGTAAGCGAGGTTTTATACCTCGCTTTTACCTTTAAAGCATTTAAGCCACGTTACATGAGCGCGAAGTAAATTCGCACCTACGGGTTTGGTGTTTGCACGATGTAGGTGAGGTTTTATACCTCGCTTTTACTTTTAGTTCTTTATTATTTTAACTCCCAAGCTACCCTCTAAAAGCGCAGCGCCTCTAAACCTCTTTGTGGATAACAGCCCTTAAAATATGAATGCACAAAGAGAAGAAAAAGAGGAGTAAATGAGCAGACAAAGTCCATTTTTTTTAAGTTATATGATATTTCACCATCGAGGCGCTGTGCGCTACACAGAGAAAATACGAGTAATGGTTAGTCACTGCTCCTTGTTTCCTCCTTCACTTCTCGGTGGTGATTTAATTACTTGTTTACTAATGCATCCGACTAAATGTAAAAGCGGTGCTTTTAAACGCCAGCAAGCTGCGCGTCTACAGGTGCTTATACTCAAGTTAGAGTATCGTCTGTAGAAGGAACTTGCTCACGTTAGAAGTGTAGTTTCTAACCTTTAAAACTATTATTTTTAACTGTTTGTGATGGGTTTTCACCAAATAGTTGCGTGTAATCTTTAGCAAATTGTCCCGCATGCCAAAATCCCCAATTGGCTGCTATTACTGAAATTGGCTTATCTTGGTTTAATTTTTTTAGTTCCCGCCTTACATTATTTAAACGTGTTAAACGTAAAAACCGCAAAGGGTTAATTCCTAAAATACTCTCAAAACTATACTGAAGTGTGCGCCTACTTACAAAAGCAAGCTCGCACAGCTCGGTTATGGTTATTGGGTTTTGTGGATTTGTGGCCACGTAATCTTTTACTTTATCTACTACGGCTTTTCGGTGCTTATAACTTGGCGCAATATTTTGTTGTGGATTATCTGCTTGTAATAAGTGTAGTGCCAACATGTTTAGCATATCTTGTTGTGATTCGGTTTTAAGTCCAAAGCCCTTGCCTACAACCATGCTATTAATTATTTGCCTTGCCGTTTGCAATGATGAGTTGCTTACCGATAAGCGAGCTGATTGTGCAGATGACAGGTTTTTCAATGTTACGCCTTGTAGCTGCGCCATATATTCAATTGAATTCCAATCGATTACCAAACCATAAATATTAAATTGCTCAGGGGTTATCAGCTCAAAGTCATTATCACTTGTGCGGCACATAAATTGATTACTTACCACACTTAGACCATTAATCTTACTTTGCTGCGACTGACAAGGAATGCCAAGCCAAACCGAATTGGGGGCGATGTTACATTGCTGACGAAGCGCTCGCTCGGTGTATTCTTTAAACACATGAATATTGGCATAATCTGTTTCTTCAATAAAACCATAAAAGCTGCCGTCGCTCATTTGATCGTATTTTTGCTGCCATTGAGTAAGGCTATGCGCTTGCTCGTCTATGTCATGTGTTTGCACCTTGCTCTTAAGTGGTGCGCCGTACCTATTTTGCTGCGCCATATAGGGGATGCTCTTTTTCGTTACACTTTTATTATGGTTAAGTTAACACCGCTTTGCGTATGTAACCAATTGAATTGGATTAATAAATAATCTTTTGCCGAAATTCGATAGTTACTTGGTACAAAATAAGCTGTCTTGTAACTATTGAAAATTGATTTATAGCTAAAGATGCAGCAAAACCTATACCAAGGTTTATCATATTAGTTATGTGGAGTAAATCATGGGGCAAGCGTACAGTTACACTTTAGGCACACACACTTATAAATTCAAGAACTTAGCGCAGTTGATGGCTAAAGCAACGCCGCAACGTTCGGGTGATCGCTTAGCGGGCGTAATTGCACAATCAGCACAAGAACGTGCTGTGGCACAAATGACATTGGCCGATGTACCTCTTAAAACATTTTTAAATGAGGTACTTATTCCCTACGAAGATGACGAAATTACACGCTTAATTATTGACGAGCACGATGCCAATGCCTTTATGGCTATTGCACATTTAACCGTAGGTGACTTTCGTAATTGGCTTTTAAGTGACTTTGCAACACCCGCTGTACTTGCAAGTATAAGGCAAGGTATTACGCCTGAAATGGCTGCTGCTGTTAGCAAAATAATGCGCAATCAAGATCTCATATTAATTGCTAAAAAGTGCCATGTTACGAGTGCTTTTAGAAACACTATTGGCCTCTCTGGGCATTTATCTACACGTTTACAACCAAATCATCCAACTGACGATATTAACGGTATTGCTGCATGCATGCTTGATGGGCTGCTATACGGTAATGGCGATGCCGTAATAGGTATAAACCCAGCAACCGATAACGTTGCCCAAGCCATTAAATTAATGACATTAATGGATGATGTTATTCAAAAATACGCCATACCGACGCAAAGCTGTGTGCTTACCCATGTTACTAACACTATTGAATGTATAGAAGCTGGCGCACCGGTTGATTTGGTATTTCAGTCGATTGGCGGCACAGAGGCTACTAACTCAAGTTTTGGCTTTAATTTAAATACCTTAGCCGAAGCGCAAGATGCGGCCTTGAGTTTAAAGCGCGGTACTGTTGGCAATAACGTGATGTATTTTGAAACCGGGCAAGGCAGTTCGCTTTCAGCAAATGCGCATCATGGGCTTGATCAGCAAACGTGTGAAGCTCGCGCTTATGCAGTTGCTCGTAAGTTTAATCCGTTACTGGTTAATACCGTGGTGGGGTTTATTGGCCCTGAATATTTGTTTGATGGTAAAGAAATTACCCGAGCAGGACTTGAGGATCACTTTTGCGCTAAGTTACTAGGCATACCGATGGGGTGCGACGTGTGTTACACCAATCATGCAGAGGCCGATCAAAACGATATGGATAATTTGCTAACGCTATTAGGTGTTGCAGGTTGCTCGTTTGTAATGGGAATACCTGGCTCTGACGATATTATGCTTAACTACCAAACTACGTCGTTTCATGATGCATTATATGTGCGTCGAGTTCTTGGCTCTAGACCCGCCCCTGAGTTTGAAGCATGGCTAAGCAAAATGAAAATTATGCAAAGCACTACCGACATCACACTTTCAGATACCTTGCCTCCCGCTTTTGCTAAACCTCTGGGTGCAATTGCTGGAGGTGGCTCATGAAATCACGTTCAAAACCGACCACTCCATTAGATAACTCAGTAAATGAGCATAAAAATAACGGTAATGTAGTGCACAACCCTTGGAGTGATTTACGGCGTTTTACCGACGCCCGTATTGGGCTTGGTCGCGCTGGTATAAGTTTGCCAACCTCAGAAATGCTGGCTTTTCAGCTATCTCATGCACAAGCGCGTGATGCGGTGAGTTTTCCGCTTGATATTAACGAAATGACTGAGCAACTAGGCAGTATTAGCGTATTAAAAGAGGTTGCCCCTCCCCTGCATTTACACAGCCAAGCCGTTGACAGGGTTACTTACCTTCAGCGACCCGATTTAGGCCGCAAACTTGATGAAAATGGTAGGCAAGTACTTCTCAGCTATATGAATAAACAAAAGCACACTACGCAGGCTAAATACGATTTAGCGATTGTAGTGGTTGATGGACTTTCGTCGTTGGCGGTACAAAAAAATGCATACCCATTTATAACAGAGCTATTAACGCACCTTACAACAGACAAGCAATTTAAAATTGCTCCCATTACTTTGGTTGAGCAAGGGCGAGTAGCGATTGGAGATGATATAGGTGAGTTGCTAAATGCGCAGGTGGTTATGGTGTTAATAGGAGAGCGCCCAGGACTTAGTTCGCCAGATAGCCTTGGCTTATATTTGACATGGGAGCCCAAAACAGGACTTAACGATGCATGTCGTAATTGCATATCGAATATTCGCCCTGCAGGCCTACCTTATACAGAAGCGGCGCGACGCGCACTGTACTTATTACGTGAAGCTAAAAAACTAAAACTAACTGGGGTTAATTTAAAAGACCGCACACAAGATGATGTAATTGAGCACCAGGTTTCAACCACTAACTTTTTAATTGCTGAGTAATTTTAATCTAGGAATTAAAAACACATGAAATAAAAAAATAAAAACTAAACATCAACGGAGAAAGGTTATGTCTACTAATAATAATACAGAGTACCTTGCTAAAAGACAGTTAAAACGAGGTACTGCGGGGTGGTTATTGCTCGCAGGTTTGGGTGTGTCGTATGTAATATCGGGTGACTTTGCAGGCTGGAACTTTGGTATCGCCGAAGCCGGTTGGGGTGGTTTTGCCATTGCTGCAGTATTAATGGCCGTTATGTATTTAGCGCTTGTACTATCGCTTGCTGAAATGTCAGCTGCAATACCTGCTGCAGGCGGTGGTTATAGTTTTGCGCGTCAAGCTATGGGGCCAGCGGGAGGCTATTTAACCGGGCTTGCCGTATTAATTGAATATGCCTTAGCACCCGCTGCTATTGTTATTTTTATAGGCTCGGCAGTTGAAGCCCTCACCGGATTTAATGGCCCATGGGTATATGCATTATTTTACTTACTATTTGTGGGAATTCATTTAGCGGGCGTAGGAGAAGCGCTTAAAGTAATGATGGTAATAAGTGGTTTAGCGGTATTAGCTATTATTGCAACGGCTTTTGTTTTAATCACAAATTTTGATGCATCGCGCTTATTTGACGTCCCCGTAACAAATGCAGTGGGAGCCAGTGAGTTTTTACCTTTAGGTTGGTACGGGGTTTGGGCTGCATTACCGTTTGCCATGTGGTTATTTTTAGCGGTTGAAGGTGTACCGCTTGCTGCTGAAGAAGCAAAAGATCCCGCTAAAGATGTGCCAAAAGGCATTATTGGTGCAATGATCTTTTTGTTATTTACTGCTTTTTTAGTTGTTGTTTTAGTGCCTGGTGCTGGCGGTGCTGCTGCAATGGGGGCAAGTGCAGTGCCTTTAGTTGATGCATTAAATGCATCGGGTAGTGAGGGCTTAGCAACCGTTGTAAATATATTAGGGCTTGCGGGTTTAGTTGCTTCGTTTTTCTCTATTATTTATGGTTATAGTCGCTTAGTGTTTGCTTTATCTAGAGCCGGTTATTTACCACGTTCGTTGTCTATTACGACTAATCGCAAAGTGCCAGCACGTGCGTTGATTGTACCGGCAGTATTTGGCTTTTTAGTATCACTCAGTGGTGAGGGTGACTTAATACTTGCAATGGCAGTAGTAGGTGCAACGCTCTCGTATGCATTAATGGCGCTGAGCCATATTTTACTTCGCGTTAAACAACCTGATTTACCTCGCCCGTACAAAACTCCAGGTGGCGTAGTTACGTCAAGTATTGCTTTAGTACTTTCGCTTATAGCATTAACGGGTGTGTATGCGTTTGACCCTCGTGCATTTTTATACACTATGGTGCTGTTTATTGTGGGCGCCGCATATTACTTTGGCTATAGCTCAAAACACTTGGTTGCTAAAAGCGCTGATGAAGAGTTTGCAATGTTGGCAAATGCAGAATCTGATTTAGAAATGGCTAAGTAGGTATTAATAGTTATTAAATATAAGTGAGGCTACCCCTCACTTATATTTTTATACGTACAATACGATGTAAAAATGGTGCCTGCATATAGGCATCAAGTCCCTTCTCTACTTTATTAATACCGTTTAAAACTAAAACTTTATGTTGCCGCGTAGCGCTTTGTTTTGGCCGTGTTTAGTTTTTTTGTCCATGCGCTTTCGCTGTGAATTACGGCTAGGCTTGGTGGCACGACGCGCTTTATTAACAACGGTAGCACTAAGAATTAAATCTTTTAAGCGCTTAAGGGCATCTTCTCGGTTTAGCTCTTGCGTACGGTGGCTTTGCGCTTTAATTATTAAAACGCCCTCTTTGGTAATTCTTGTATCATTTAAGGCTAGCAAACGCTCTTTATAAAAATCAGGTAATTTAGAGCGGTTAATATCAAAGCGTAAATGAATTGCACTTGCGACTTTGTTAACATTTTGACCACCGGCACCTTGCGAACGAATAGCCGTTAGCTCTAGTTCCCATTCATCGATAGTGACAGTATTTGAAATTGTTAACATTGTGTTCAGCTCTATTTGTCAAAAATGTATTATATCATCAGTACATTAGCTTGTGGTGAATGAACTAAATTCTTAGAACTTAAATAAATTCTCATAAATTGTACTATAAAATCAGCCAATATATTATTTTGTGTTGGCAAGTGTTGCTTATTAGTTTCTAATTGGCACAACTTTAATACTAGGAAATGCTCAATGAAAAAAATACTTGTATCACTTAGCTTATTAGCAATGAGTTTCTCAAGCCTTGCAGTAGATATTAACGAAGGTCAACTTCAAAGCTATATGAAAGCACTGCCAGCTGTAACGAGCTGGGCAAGCAGCCAAGAGTCTTTAAAAGACTTAGACTTAGCAAGTATGTTAGGTGGTTCTGCAGATCAAAGTGTTGACGAACAAAGCTCTTTAGCTAATAGCGCACTAAGCATGATTAAAGAGCAAGACCTATACAAAAGCTTCGCGGGTGTTACAGGCCGCTACGGCTTTACACCAGAGCAACTAGTAACTGTAGGTTCTGAAGTATCAATGGCTTATATCGAAAACCTTAAATCGGGTTTATCTGCTGATAATCAAGAAACAGCGAATAAAGTAATGGGCGGTTTTCAAAGCATGAAAAGTGCTAAAGATAAAGGCGCTAGTTCGTTAATGGGTTCGTTTGGTAAATCGTCAAGCGCAGCTGAGGAGTCTACAGAGTCTTTAGTAAGCGAAAGCAACCTTGAACTTGTGAGCGAATACATGCCACAACTACAAAAGCTTTTTGCACTTCTATAAGTTTTATTGTTTTATAAAAAGGTGGCTTTTGCCGCCTTTTTTAATGCCTAATTTTTATATGACTTAGATAAATTACAATATTTTATAAGTAATACTGACCGGGACTATATGCAAAAACGGGGGAGTAAATTATTACTCCCCCGTTTTTATTTAGCGTACAGATTATTTAAGATCGAATCTGTCTGCGTTCATTACTTTTACCCATGCGTTTACAAAGTCATGTACAAAGCGCTCTTTGTTGTCGTCTTGTGCATAAAACTCAGCAAGTGCGCGCAATATAGAGTTTGATCCAAATACTAAATCAACGCGTGTTGCAGTCCATTTTGTAGTGCCACTTTTACGGTCTACTATATTGTATAAACCTTTTTGAGTTGGCTCCCAACGGTTTGACATGTCAGTTAAGTTTACAAAGAAGTCGTTGGTTAATGAGCCTACGCTATTTGTAAATACGCCATGTTCGCTGCCAGCATAGTTAGTACCTAGTACTCGCATCCCACCAATAAGTACCGACATTTCTGGTGCACTTAATCCCATTAGTTGGCTGCGCTCTAGTAATAACTCTTCAGCTGATACTGCGTAATCTTTTTTCAGCCAGTTTCTAAAACCATCGTGAATGGGTTCTAGTACATCAAACGATTCTGCATCAGTCATTTCATCTGTTGCATCTCCACGTCCTGGAGCAAACGGCACGTTTACATCAACACCGGCTTGTTTTGCAGCTTGTTCTACGGCTGCTGTACCACCTAAAACAATTAAGTCGGCGATGCTAACAGGTTTACTCAAGCCAGCCTGCACTTTTTCAAGCGCACTAAGTACTGATGCTAAACGTTCTGGCTCATTACCTTGCCAATCTTTTTGCGGTGCTAAACGAATGCGTGCACCATTTGCGCCGCCACGTTTATCAGAACCACGATAAGTACGTGCGCTATCCCAAGCTGTATTTATTAAATCAGCGGCACTAACACCACAATTTAATAATGTGGTTTTTAGATTGCTAATTTCGTCGTCTGTTAATGTGTAATCAACGGCTGGAATTGGATCTTGCCAAATTAAGTCTTCGCTTGGTACGTCAGCACCTAAGTAACACGATTTAGGACCTAAATCGCGGTGAGTTAGTTTAAACCAGGCACGTGCAAACACGTCTGAAAAGTATTCAAAGTCGTTATAAAAACGCTCAATAATTTTACGGTACGTTGGGTCCACTTTCATGGCCATATCAGCATCTGTCATCATTGGGTTCAAACGAATTGATGAATCTTCTACATCGACAGGCTTGTCTTCTTCTTTAATATTAATAGGCTCCCACTGATGAGCGCCTGCAGGGCTTTTAGTGAGTTCCCATTCGTAGGTTAATAAAAGCTTACAGTATTCGTTATCCCATTGTGTTGGGTGCGTAGTCCATGCGCCCTCTACACCTGATGTAACTGTATCGCGGCCAATCCCACGTGTTGTAGTGTTATTCCAACCAAGGCCTTGCTCGTGTACGTCAGCAGCTTCTGGCTCAGGTCCTAAGTTTTCTGCTTTGCCATTACCATGTGCTTTACCTACTGTGTGCCCGCCTACCGTTAATGCAGCGGTTTCTTCGTCATCCATTGCCATACGCGCAAAAGTTTCGCGAATTTGGGCTGCTGTTTTAAGCGGATCAGGAATACCATTTACACCTTCAGGGTTTACATAAATTAAGCCCATTTGTACTGCGGCTAATGGATTTTCCATGGTATCTGGTTTATCTACACTTTCGTAACGACCATCACTTGGCGCTAACCATTCTTTTTCAGCTCCCCAGTAAACGTCTTTTTCAGGATGCCAAATATCTTCTCGGCCGCCGGCAAAACCAAAGGTTTTTAAACCCATTGATTCGTATGCCATGTTGCCTGCTAAAATAATTAAGTCGGCCCATGAAAGCTTGTTACCGTATTTTTTCTTTATTGGCCAAAGTAAACGGCGCGCTTTGTCGAGGTTACCGTTATCAGGCCATGAATTTAGTGGCGCAAAACGTTGATTACCTGTACCGCCGCCGCCTCTACCATCGGCTAAACGGTATGAACCCGCTGAGTGCCATGCTAGGCGAATCATTAAACCGCCGTAATGTCCCCAATCGGCTGGCCACCAATCTTGGCTATCGGTCATTAAGCTTTTTACGTCTGTTTTTAGCGCGTCAAGATCGATTGATTTAAATGCTTCAGCGTAATTAAAGTCGCTATTGTATGGGTTTGATTTGGTGTCGTGCTGATGAAGAATGTCTAAGTTTAGGGCATTTGGCCACCAATCAGTATTGGGATTAGACGTTTTAGTATTACTGCCGTGCATGACCGGACATTGGCCTGCTTTAGGGTTGCTCATTGTGGAATCCTTATAATAGAAAAGTAAAATACTTAATCAATCAGTATTGTTGCTTATGTATTTATAACTTTTTAAAAAGTAACGGTTATTTTTATTTAATCGGCTTGCTTATTATTTAGTGTGCCTGCCTAAACACTTACGTATCCTTAATATAGGCGCATAAATTATGCTACGCCAGCCTCAACATACTATTTAAAACGATTGCTCCAATTTATATTTTTGATTAGCCTTTTGCTAATGATGTATTTAACAATAGCTTTGTAATTACGTTCAGAATAATAGTAAAAATAAATCTGATGACGCTCGTGTAAGGTATTACGTAAGATAAAAAAACAAATTAGTGAATTAACCTTAACCTTTTCACTAGACCTGTGATCGAATTGAAAAATTTCGGCGTAATGGTATGTGAAGGGTTTGAAAGTGGCTTTAATTTATTTAAAGCGCACATTGGAATACCCCCCTTCACCATGAAATTGTAGTTATATAGTTATATAGTTATAATTATAAAGGTGCATTACTTAAGCCCAATGCACCTTTACTTTATAAACCGAATACTTTGAGTATTCTTATATTTTTAACTAATTGAATTGAATTAAGTATTTGTTCATAAAGATTCAGTTAGTATGAAGTTGTTCTCCTGTGAATCCCTACGACATATTGTTGTTTTAAGCAGTTTTTGCCAGCTCATATTGAGCTGGTTTTTTTTGCCTATTTTTTCTTAAAACCACCTAAGTATTAGCAAAATGCTCATGCTTTACCCTATTATTGCTAAGCTCACTGGGCTAAAAAATTCTTACAACTATTGCTCCTATCTAAATTAGGTCAATTTTAATCCTGAAAAGTCAACGCGCCCTAGTGCCATTCAGCCCTGCATGTTAAAGTTATTACAGTAATTAATTTAATTAGGCGTACCGATGCGTTATTACCTATCTACACTTTTTGTTTGTTTAACTTTTTTTTCGGGCATAGTAAATTCTGCTGAACAAAAACCAGCAGCCCCTACAGCACAACAAGAGCAACAAGCCCTCAAACAACTTAAAGAGTCTATGTTTAAACCGCTAATGGAGCGCTACATACTCGACGAGCTAAAAGCCGTAAGGCAAGATCAACAAAAACTCCGTGAGGATGTAACTAAGCAAGTTACTCATGCACAGCTTGATACTGCAGATCGCGCATTAACGTACACTACCGACACTATTAATAATGTATTTTTTATAATTACCGCTACGGCTTCTATTTTGGTTTTAGTGGGCTGGAACTCACTACGTGATGTTAAAAACAAAGTAGAAGATATTGTAAATACACGTGTAAGTGTAATTACTGACGAGTATGAAGACCGATTAAAAATTCTTGAAGAAAAACTACGCGTACGCTCAGAAGAAATACTCAGTAACCAAGAGCGCATATCGGTTACCAACGAGGTTCATTCGTTATGGATGCGTGCCAATTTAGAAAGTGATTTTGCTAATAAAATTGAAATATTTGATGAGATTTTAAAACGTAAACCAGAGGATGTTGAAGCCATTGCTTATAAGGCCGATGCGTTATTAGAAATAAATGAAACAGCGCAAGCCATTGAGTTGTGTAATCAAGCCATTGATATAGATAGTGTCTATGGTTATGCCTATTGGCAACGAGCATGTGCTTATGCGCTAACACATAAGCATGCTGATGCATTAGCCGACATTAAAATGGCACTTGAATACTCTCCAAATTTACGTAATGAGCTATTACATGAGAGCGCATTTGCAAGCTTACATGACAACGACAGCTTTAATACTATAGTAGCTGGTGAAGTTGTTTAAGCACTCAGTATTTGGCCTGTATGATTAGGCGCAACATCATAAAAAAGGGCCTTGGCCCTTTTTTGTTTTTAAAGGTTAAGTTTGTTGTGTAATTAAGTAATTAGAAGCTACGCTTCGCGCGCGAGCAAGCTCTGCGCCTACGTGGAAAACTTAACGCGGTGGTTAAAATTCACTTGTAGACGCGCTGCTTGCGGGCGTTTAAAAACGTAGTTTTTAGGATGGGTGATTAAGTAATTAGAAGCTGCGCTTCGCGCGCGAGCAAGCTCTGCGCCTACGTGGAAAACTTAACGCGGTGGTTAAAATTCACTTGTAGACGCGCTGCTTGCGGGCGTTTAAAAACGTAGTTTTTAGGGTGGGTGATTAAGTAATTAGAAGCTGCGCTTCTCGCGCGAGCGAGCTCTGCGCCTACGTGGAAAACTTAACGCGGTGGCTAAAATCCACCTGTAGACGCGCTGCTTGCAGGCGTTTAAAAACGCAGTTTTTAGATGGTTGAATTAATACCAACCCGCAATAATACTTAATCATTTTTAGGGGCTAAACGTGTCACTACCTGCGTTAAAAAATTCTCATTTAGAACAACTAAATAGCGAATTTTTTGCCTAGCTATCAACACGTTTTTCCATCCTCAA